>JAEUHW010000013.1 GCA_016793245.1 Planctomycetota bacterium | reverse complement strand
TTGCTCGACCAGCCGGCCGTGGTGCGCGTGCGGCAGGAGCTCGAGGGCGAACGGCGCCGCGCGGCGGGGCTCGCGAACGAGCTCGCGGCGCTGCGCGCCTCAGAGCAAGCGCGCGCGAGCACGCCGCAGGACGGCGCGAGCGACGAGCTGCGCCGCGAGCTGCGCGACGCGAAGCAGCGCTTGGAGTCACTCCGGAAGGAGATCGAGGCGCGCGACACCGCGGCTTCGGAGGGGATCCAGGCGCGGCTCGCGCAGGACGCGTTGCTCGAAGTGCAGCGCGCGAAGGAGGCGCTGGAGCGCGAGGTGAATGAGCTGCGCGCCGCGACGCCCGCGGCGGCGCTGGAGGCGGCGAAGCGGGCACTCGCCTCCCGCGTCGCCGAGCTCGAGGCCGACGACGCGGAGCTCCGCGAGCGCGTGCGGCGCCTCGAGGGCGAGCTCGCTTCCGCGAAGGCGCCCGCCGAGGCGGGGGGCAATCTCTCGACCCTCTTCTTCAAGCTGCAGGCCGAGAACCGGGAGCTCCGCCAGAAGCTCGAGCAGCGCGCGAGCGGCGGCGTCGAGTCGCCGGCGCTCTTCTTCCAGCTCCAGGCGCGGAACCTGGAGCTCGAGAAGAAGGTGGCCGAGCTCTCCTCGCGCGCCTCGGCAGCGCCGGCGGGAGCTGCGCCCTCCCCGGCGGCTCCGGGCGGCAGCGGGTCCGCGGAGGGCGCGGGCAGCGAGCGCACGCGCGCGCTGGAGAAGGAGAACCACGAGCTGCGCCTCAGCAAGGCCGACATGCTGGCGGAGCTGGAAGCGCTGCGCACCAAGCTCGCGTCCGCGCTGCGCGGCGGTGCGAGCGTTCGCCCGACAGGAGCCGCGGCTCCGGCGCCCTCGCCCGCGCCGAAGGCGAGCGCGGGTGGCGGCGCCGCGCAGGCGCTGCAGGTGCTGCGCGAGCTCGCCGAGGAGGACTTGGAGGGCGCGCAGCCGCGGCTCGCCGACGAGCTCTTGCCTTTCGTGGTGCTGGAGCTCCTGCGCTTCCTGCGCCAGGTCGAGCGCGTGGTGACGCGCATGGCGAGCGACTTCATCCAGCTCTACGACCAGCAGACGATCCTGCCGGATGTCTCGGGGAACCTACGGAACGTCCTCGCGGCTCTGCTCGAGGACAGCGGCGACGAGGCGCGGCGCCAGAAGCTCGTCTCCTATCTCGAGGAGATGCGCCGCTGGCTCGTCGTGGCGCTGGGCGCGAATCGGCGCGCGGCGGAGCGCTTCGCGGAGGAGCTGCGCAGCGAGCTCTCCGAGCGCGCGCTCACGGCCAATCGCCCGATCTCGGCGCTGAAGAAGATGACCGGCGGCGCCGACGCCGAGCTCTGGACGCGCGTCTGCGAGCACATGAAGAAGCTCACCTCCGATGCCGTTGAGGAGCGCTTGCAGAGCTTGGCGCGCGCGTGCGCCGAGGAGATCCGCCGCGAGCAGGGGCGCAGTTGAGAAGGGCGACGCGTGCACGCGCGGCGCGCGATGGTTCCACCCTCCCGGCTCTGATAGCATCCCGCCCCTCTCGGGCACCCTCTCGGCTGGAACTCATGCATTCGCAACGCCTTTCGCGCGCACAGGGGCACCTCCGCTCCGCTGCCGCCGCACTCGCTCTCCTCGCGCTGGCCCTCGGCGCGAGCTGCTCCAGCACCTTCGACTTCCACGTGCGCACGGCGACGCCGGAAGCGGGCACGACGCCGCCCGTGGAGTCGGTGTTCGTCTTCTTCGCGAAGGAGGCCGACCTCGCCGGCAAGACGGACTCCGAGGCGATCGCGACGCTGGTCCATCCCTCGATGCTGAAGCAGGTCTACGGCTACGCCGAGTTCGGGCTGCTGCCGCCGCTCGAGACGGCTCCGGCGCTCTGGCAGCTCCGCAGCTCCGAGCTCCGCGGCCTGCAGGTGAACTTCGTCGACGCGCGCCAGCCGCTCGAGCTGCGCTTCCGCGTCGAGCGCGAGAACTTCGAGACCTACAAGGACCTGGCCCTCGGCATCGTGGTGCGCACGACGGCGCGCGAGTACCGCCTGAAGACCTGGCCGCCGTCCTTCCTCCAGAGCTCCGATCGCGGGCTCTTGATCGAGGTGAACGACGGCGAGATCCAGAGCTCGAGCTTGTAGTAGAGACCCGCAGCGCCGCGCGCGAGGAGCCGACGATGGGGACCGAGCCCGAAGTCCTGTGGCGTGAGGGCCTGTTCCTCTGTCCGCAGCACCTGCAGAGCTTCGCGCGCTGGACCGAAGCGCGCATCCACGCCGCGGAGGAGGCCGGCAGTCCCGGCTCCTACGGGATCCTTTCGGCGGCGATCGACGAGGAGGCGCTGACGCGCGACGTCTTCCGCCTCACCGCGTGCGAGCTGCGCCTCCGCGACGGCGCCCACGTTTCGATCCCGGCGCACGCGCAGGTCGATCAGCGCGAGTTCGCCGAGCACTTCACGGGCGCGCAGCTCGACGTCTTCCTCGGCGTGCCCGCGCGGCGCCCCGGAGTCCCCGAGCTCGGCGAGGCCGGCGATGCCCGCGCGCGCTTCCACGCCGCGGTGGCCGAGGTCCACGACGAGAACACGAAGGCCGATCCGCGCGAGCTCGAGGTGCGCGTGCTGCACGCGCGCGTATTCTTCGGCGGCGAAGAGAAGAGCGGCTTCGAGTGCGTGCCGCTCGCGCGCCTCGTGCGGAAGGGGAAGCCGGTGGCGGTGAGCGCGCTCTCCGACACGTTCATTCCTCCGCTCCTCGCCTGCGGCGGCTCGCCCGTGCTCGTGCGCCGCTTGAAGGAGCTCGCCGACGCGGTGCGCGCGCAAGCGCGCGACCTGGCCTCGCGCATCCCGAACACCACCGGCCTCTCCAGCGTCGAGAAGGGCGCCGACCTCGCGGGCTTCGTGAAGCTGCAGGCGGTGAACCAGTGCGTCGCGGTGCTCGACCAGATCGCGCGCCTCCCGAGCTTGCATCCGTTCACGGCCTATCTCGCGCTCGTGCAGGCCGTCGGCAACCTCGCCATCTTCGGCGCCGAGCGCGTCGTGCCGGAGCTCCCGGTCTACGACCACGGCGACCTCGATCGCTGCTACGCCGGCGTCATCGCGGCGGTGCAGGCGCTGATCCCGGCCGAGGTGTCGGTGCCGTACGACGTGCAGCCCTTCCGCGAGGATCCGCTGCGCCAGGGCTTCTTCCTCTGCGAGGTGCCGCGCGACTGGCTCGCGGCGAAGCCGCTCTTCTATCTCGGCGTCGAGCTCGGCAAGGCCGCCGACGAAGTGGGGCGCCTCGTCGAGACCGGCGTGAAGCTGCTCGCCGAGGGCGATCTCGAGCGCGTGCTGCAAGGCGTCGTTCCGGGGGTGCTCCTCGAGCCCGTGCGCACCGCACCGCTCGCGTTCCCGAAGCGCCCCGATCTGCATTACTTCCGCATCTCGACCGAGGGCGCTTCGCGCGACGGCTGGCTCGCGATCGAGAAGAGCGGCGCCGCGGTGCTGCTGACCGCGCTCGGCGGGTTGGGCGCCAAGTTCCATCTCTACGTCGAGCTGGCGCGGTGACGAGGGGATCGCGATGAACACGAAGACCTACTCGCGTCTCACGCTGGCGCAGGCCTGCGCGCCGCTCTTCCTCTACCTCACGACCTTCCGCCGCAACGCGACGACCTCGCGTGCGACGATCAAGGATCTCCAAGCGGCGCTCTCGCGCGAGATCGACAAGGTGCGCACGCAGTGCGACCGCGACCCGCGCCTGCAGCCGCTCTTCGAGCGCGTGCGCTACGCGCTGGTCGCCGCCGCGGACCAAGTCGTCTTGAGCTCGACCTGGTCGCAGCGCGCGGGCTGGTCGATGAACCTGCTCGAGACGCAGCACTTCGGTCGCGCCGAGGGCGGGAAGCAGTTCTATCGCATCGTGGAGCAAGTGCTCGCGGACCCGAGCGACGAAGGCGCCGAAGTCGCGGGGATCCTCTTCGCGTGCATGGGCCTCGGGTTCCAAGGGGAGCTGCTCGGCGAGCGGCGCGAGCTCGAGACGCGCCGCCGCCAGCTCTTCGAGAAGGCGCGCCTCGCGGGCGCGCTCGGCAAGGTGCTCGCTCCGGACGCCTACGGGCGGAACGTGCAACGCGACAACACGCGGCTGCCCACGGTCGGCATCCTGCGCTTGATCGGTGTCGCGCTCGTGGCGCTGCTCTTCGCGCTGGTGGTCGGCGGGCTCGCGACGAGCACGCTCACCGCCGACGATCGCGCCGCCGCCGATCGGATCGTGCAGAAGCTCGAGAACCCATCGTTGCCCCCGGTCGAGATCGAAGGAGGAACGAAGTGAAGCTCCTCCGTCTGCTGAAGCAGCGCCCGCTGGTCGTGATCGCCGCCGCGACCGTGCTCGGCGCGGCGGGGCTCTTCTTCGTCGCGCCGAAGCTCGCGCTGGCGTTCGCCATCGCCGGCGTGCTGATCGCCTTGGTGTGGTTCGGCAGCGGGCGCCTCGTGCGCTTCACGCAGCGGAAGAAGCAGCGCCGCTTCGACGCCGGCGTCGCCGCGCGCGAAGGCATCGACGACCGCAAGCGCGAGTGGATCTCCTGGACGAAGGAGCTCGAGCAGCAGGGCATCGATCGCTACTCGCTGCCGTTCTACCTGCTGGTCGGCGAGCCGCAGTCGGGGAAGAGCGTCCTGCTCCAGAACTCGGACCTCACCTTCCCGTTCGGGCAGTCACGGCTCTCGGGTGTCGGCGGCACGCGCGGCTGCGACTGGTGGTTCACCGAGGAGGCCGTGATCCTGGACTTGGCCGGGCGCCTCTTCACGCACGAAGGCGGCGCCAGCGACGAGTCCGAGTGGGCCGCGTTCCTGGAGCTGCTCGCCAACTATCGCCCGATCTGCCCCGCGAACGGTCTTATCCTGGTCATACCCTGCGACAGCTTGCTGAAGGACGATCGCGAGGAGACGACGAGGAAGGCGAACAAGATCCAGAACGCGCTGCTCACGCTGACCGGCAAGCTGCAGGCGCAGGTGCCGATCTACGTCGTGCTGACCAAGGCCGACCGCATCTTCGGCTTCGCGGAGACGGTGCATCGCCTGGAGTCGGAGCAGCGCCAGCAGATGTTCGGCTGGTCGCGCCCGGCGGAGGCGTACGAGGCGCCCTTCGACATCGTCGAGGTGCGGCGCGCGTTCGAGCA
>JAEUHW010000451.1 GCA_016793245.1 Planctomycetota bacterium | reverse complement strand
GGCACCTTACCTGTGCAACGGGGGGATCAGTAGGTCTGGATCGCGAAGCCGTTCGTGAGGTAGAGCGCGGCGTTCGTGTCGAGGGCGAGGGCTTGGTGGTAGACGCGGCGGCCGCGCAGGAAGGGCTGCGCGGGGATCGCGATCGCGATGCGCGCGCGTCCGCGGTTGTCGGTCGTGACGAGGGGGAGCTCGAGCTCCAAGCTCGCGAGGATCGCGCAGCCGCCGAAGCCGAGCGGCGAGAGATCGAGCGGGAGCGGCACGCCGTTCCACACGGCATCGCTGAGGCCGAGCCAGTGGAAGACCGGGCGGCCGCCGGGCAGGCCCGAGGCCAAGAGCTCATAGCCGCCGCCGATCACGGGGCTCCCCGCGTCGAGGTCGAGCGTGGGGCCGGTGCGCGAGGCACCGCAGCCCGCTCCGTAGGGCTGCGTGCCCCACGCGAGCTCGAGGTGCGGATGGAACGCGGCGTTCGCGCTCTCGCGGCTCGTCGCGTGCAGCGGGCGCGCGGCACCCGCGAGCGACTCGCTGGGATCGCGGATCACGAGGCCGTGGTTCGGAACCGTGCCTTGCAGCCACTGCTGCACGAGCGGCGTCACGTCGAAGCTCTTCCAGCCGAGATCGAAGCTGTCGCCGACGCAGGCGCTCGCCAGAGCGGTAGGACCGAGCGCGGGCTTCGTCTGCCACGTGAGCGTCGCTTCGCTCCAGGCCTGCGTCGCGCGATACACGCTGACGTCGAGGCAGCCCGCGGCGCTCGCCTGCTCTTGGTAGACGCGGAGGCGCGCGCGCGTGGGCAGCGGTCGACCAGCGACGCCCGAGAGATCGAAGAGGTAGTGCCCCCGCGTCAGCCAGACGCGGAACGTGGGCGTCGAGCTGAAGGTCTTCCCCGACGTGACGAGGAGCGCCGAACCGAAGTTCGCGCTCGGCTGATCGGCGTCGGCCGAAGCGTCGGCGACGGCGACGAGGCGTTCGATCGTGGACTGCGCGGCGAGGGGCGTCGCGCAGAGCAAGGCGAGGGTGAAGGTGAAGAGCTTCATGGCGGTGAGCTGCGGCGCGAGGTGTGTCAGGGGCGGACCGTTCGTAGTCGATCCTCGGCCCTGATCCTCTCGGCGGTCAAGCGCCGAGCGTGGCGAGCAGCGTCAGGAACTCGTGGCGCATGTGGAGGAAGCGGTCCGTGAGATACGCCTCGAGCAGCGCTCCTTCGTCCAAGAGGTTCGCTTCGCGCAGCACTCCGCTCGTCGCTTCGTTCGCGAGACGACTGAGGGACGTCGTGCCGGGAAGCCGATAGAGCGCCGGCTGCTGTGCGTCGGCGGAGATCCCGCGGAACTCGCGATCGATTTTGCTCTTCCACTTCGACCAGAGCGCCTTCCAGCGCTCCTCCCCCTGAGCATCGAGCGCGATCCCGAGTGGCTTCGATGCATCGAGGAGGCGGCTGCGGCGGTGCTTCTGCCGGTGGAGCCGGAGTGCGTCGTCCGTCGCGCCGATCAGCAGCAAGGAGCGCATCTTGTCGAAGAGCTCGCGGCGCTGCTTCCTCTCGTCTTCATTGGCCTGCCCGATCGCCGCCCCGACCAAAAAGGCTTGGATCGGCAGCGTGAATACGCTCGCCTTGCCCAGGAATCCAGGCGCTTGGCCCGCCCGTGCTCCCATGACGACTTCGATCGCTCCGGCGAAGGCCAGCGCGACGCCCGCGGTTTCCCAGCTCACGGACGCGAGCTTCTTCAAGAGGTCCAAGATCGAGGGACCTCCAGGTTGGGTCGTTCGGGCGAGTAGATCCTCGAGCGCGCGGTACTCGGTCATGAGGGGACTCCTGTTGCTCTTGCTGAGAGCGGGAGCCCCACCGATTGCGGTTTCGTTCGAGCGATTCTCTCGAACGCCGAGCGGAGCAACGGGGCTGCTCCGGAGGTCGGGACCGCGAACTTCGAGGCGCGATGGAACGAGTCGAGTTACGGCTGGGTGGAGCAGTGCACGTGCTGGCCGCGTGGGGCTACGCCGTCGTGATCGCCGTGCACTTCGGGCTGCTCGCCTTGCTCACACTCGCCGTCGCGACCCGCTCGCTGCCGTTCGAGCCGGGCCTCTTCGAGCTCGCGATCTTCCTCGGCCTGCTCCTCCTCTTCGCGCTCGAGCTGCGCGCCGCGTGGAAGCTCTGGCGCTGCGTGCGCCGCGTGCGGCGCGAGCCCGACGGCACGTGGACGCTCCTCGGGCTCTGCGGAGCGCGGCTGGGCGCGCTCGCCGCCGGAACGCCTCGTTCCCTTCGGCTGCACTCTTTCAGGCTCCGGCCCTACGGGGGCACGGGTTCTGCGCGCCTCCTCGCCGTGCTTCAGATCGAGGCCGACGGTCGTCTTTGGACGGCGCCGACCCACGAGGTGGATCGGGCTCGCGCGTTGGTCCAAGCTCTCGAGGCTTTGCGCTGAGCCGCGAGCCAGCGACTCACCGCGAGGATCTGTCGCCCATGGCCGTTCCGGAACGACACAAGCACGCCGCTCCCGAGCGCTTCTTCGCTCATGGGCCGCGCCTGGAGGAGGGCTGCGCGTTGCGCGCGTGGCTGCGCGATGGCGAGCTGCTCGAGCCCGCCGCGATCGTGCGTCTGCCGGTCCGCGTTTCCAGATCTCCGCGGGGGCTCGGTCTCGGCACCGCAGAGGTCGTCGCACCGAGCGGCGCGCGCCTGCTGGACCTCGCTCTCGACGACGCCGCGCTCGGGATCGCCCTCGCGGATCACCTGCGACCGGCGTTGGCGGAAGCTCCTGCCGCGAAGGTCTGGCTCGAAGGTCTCGTCCGAGACGCGGAGGTCGAGCCCGTGCGCTTCGCGGTCCGGCGCTACGTCGGACCTGTCTCGGTCGCAGAGCGCGAAGAGTCTCTCTACGCGGGGCGCGCGTATCCGGAGGGAACCTCGCCTCACCTCATTACCGCCATCGAGGAGCTCGCGCTGAGCGTGTCCCTCGAGCGCCGTCGCGCCGCGCGCGAAGAGCTGCGAGCCGCGGGGGAACGCGCGCTGCCCGCGCTCTTCGCGGCGCTCGGCGACGAACGCGCGCACGCGCGGCGCGATTCCGTGAATCGGCAGAACGCGTTCGTCGGTCATGCGCCGCCGCCGCCGCAGTGGATCGAGGTAAGGGTGAGCGCGGTGATCGAGGACCTGCTCGCCGCGATCGCGATCCCCGCTCCGAGCCGCGCGTTCGATCACCGCGGCAAGGTGCTCAGCACGCAGGTGCTCTCGATCCCGAGCTGGCCGCGCTTCTTCGCTGCTCGTCGCGGGCGTTCGCTCGCCGAAGTACACGCGGAGCTCCAGCCGCTCGTCGATCGCTATTGGGAGCTCGGCGGCGTTCCGCAGCGCGTGGAGTCATGAGCACGGCCTCGAGTCCCTCGAACCTTTCGCCACCGGCCCTGCCGCGCCTGGAGGATCTCCTCCTCGCCGCGTCCGCCGTCGCTCTCGCGCTCGGTTGGTGGCCCAACGTGCTGACGGGGGAACCGGGAGCCGCGTTCGGGGCGCTGCTCGTGTTGCTCTATGTCGCCGAGCACTACGCGTTCGCGCACCGCTCGCGACGCTCGCTGCTCCAGCTCCGCCGGTCTTTGGAGCCCAGGGCTACCGATCGCGATTTCGACTCCGGTCTCGCCGCTCCCGGGTACGCGCTGCTCGCGGGGCCGCTGCTGCGCGCTGCCTTTCGAGCGATCGTCCTCGCGCGAGGCCTGGTGAGCCTCGGCGTGCCCGAGCGCGCGTTGGAATCCGATGCCGCGGCGATCGCGATGGCCGTGCTGATGCTCTTCGAGCTGCTCTTCGCCGGCTATTGGTGCCTGCAGGTGACGACGCTCGGGGCTCCTGTGCCCTCGAAGCGCGGCGCGCCGCCCGCGACTCCCGTCGTCGCCGGCGCGGAAGGCTCGCGTTGGAAGTCCCTGCTCGATCTCGCGGCGCGGCGCGAGTCACGGCGGAACGATCTCGGCGCCGATCTCGTCGCCGCGCTCTGGAGCTGCGCGATCTTCGGCTCCGCGTGTCAGGTCTTCAGCGCCGACATGGCGCGTTGGTCTGCGGACTCGGTGGGGGAATCGCCGTGGTTCGTCGGCGGCGCGCTGCTCTGTGTCACCGCGCTGCTCTGCCTGGTGCTCTTCGTGCCACTGCACCTCGACACCTGGGCCGAACGCGAGCGAGCGGTGCGCACGCGCGGCGCGTGGTGGCGCTCGCGCCTCGGGGCGCTCTGCACCATGGGACTCGGGCTGTCACCGGCGTACGCGTCCTTCGCCCGGCACTTGCTCGGCATCGGCTGAGAGCTTGTCGATCAATCGACAAGCTCGTGCTCCAACACCGTCAGGTGTTGGGCCAGCAATCACCGCAACACCGTCAGGTGTTGGGCCCGCAGTCACCGCAACACCGTCAGGTGTTGGGCCAGCAGTCACCGCAACACCGTCAAGTGTTGGGCCAGCAGTCACCTCAGAGCCTGTCGGAGTCATTCTCCGACAGGCTCTGAGGCGCGCGCGCTGGCGCGCCTCGGTCGATCGCCGCTACTCGAGGATCGGCAGCGCGTGCGTGTTGCGCACCGCGATCTTCGCCGCGATGCGCTGCGCGGCGCGCGTGATCGCGCGCGCTTCCTCGCAGTCGGGATCGGCGATCACGATCGGCTCGCCCTGGTCGCCGCCGCGGCCGACCGCGGGGTTGATCGGCACCTGCGCCAGGAGCTCGAGGTCGAAGCGCTCGCAGAGCATCGCTCCGCCGCCGGTGCCGAAGATGTCGTAGCGCTTGCCGTTGTCGGGGCAGAGGAAGTAGCTCATGTTCTCGACGATGCCGAGGATCTCGACCTCGACTTGCTTGAACATCGAGATCGCCTTCCGCACGTCGAGCGTCGAGACCGCTTGCGGCGTGGTCACGATCACCGCCCCCGCGAGCGGCAGGATCTGCGAGATCGAGAGCTGCGCGTCGCCCGTGCCGGGCGGCATGTCGACGAGCAGGTAATCGAGCTCGCCCCACGCGGTTTCGCCGAGCCCCTGCTGCAGGAACTTGTGGATCATCGGCCCGCGCCAGACGACCGGGTTGTCGTCGCTGGCGAGGAAGTAGCCGACCGACATCGTCTTCACGCCGTAGCGCTCGTGCGGGACCATGCGCTTCCCGTCGTGCGCGGGCTGGCCGCGGAGACCGAGCATCATCGGCACGTCGGGTCCGTAGACGTCGGCGTCGAGGAGACCGACGCGCGCGCCGGTCCGCGCGAGGGCCACGGCGAGGTTCACCGCGGTCGTGGACTTACCGACGCCGCCCTTCCCCGACGAGACCGCGATCGCGTTCTTGATGCCGGGGAACCCGCCCGCGCCGCCGCTGAAGCGCGAGGTGACCTGCGCGGTCATCTCGACCTCGGCCGAGGTGATCCCCGGCAGCGCGGTGATCGCGCGGCGCGCTTCCTCTCGGAGCTTGTCCTTCACCGGGCAGGCCGGCGTCGTGAGCTCGATGGTGACCTTGACCAGCGGGGCGCAGACCGCGACCTGCTTCACGAAGCCCAGCTCGACGATGTTGCGGCGGAGATCGGGGTCTTCGACGACGCGCAGCGCGTTCAGCACGTCTTCCTTGGTGACGCTCACGAGGCGGCTCCGGGGCGGTAGGGGAGCGGGGCTCCCGACGGGAGAGGCGAGGCGCGCTGTATAGACGAGGGAACGCCAATTCTGAAGTGCCGGGCGGTTCCCTCGCCTCAACCTCGTGCGGCGCGTGTTCCGACAAGGGAGCATTGTGCGACCGGAACCCGCCAGAGGATCGATGGCGAGCTCGATGCAAAACCCCCTGACCCTGCCGATCGGCTGCGATGCCTTCGGCTCGATCGAGAAGCTCCTGCGCCAGCAAGCCGAGACCGCCCGCGTGCCGCGGCGCGAGGAGCAGCGCCTGCTGCTCGCCGTCGACGAGGTCTGGCGGCGGCTCTTCGAGCCCACCGCGGAAGCCGCGGAGCCCGCGCCGGAGGTCGAGGTCTGCGTCGATTCCGGCGAGAAGAACTTCTCGGTCCACATCACGGATGACCTCGACGAGGAGGCCTGGGCGCTCGAAGAGCCCGCGCTCGACTTCGTCCGCGCCTGCGTCGATGAGCTGAGCTTCGAAGAAGACGTCCTCGGCGGGCGTTGCGTGAGCCTCCGCGTACGCTGGTGAGCGACGGGGAGAGCGTGGAAGCACCGCGCTCCCTGAGCTAGCTTCTGCGGCATGTCGCCGCGCGCCGTCCTGCTCCTCTCCGGCGGGCTCGATTCCGCCACCGTCGCCGCCGAGGCGCTCGCCCGCGGCTTCGAGCTCACCGCGCTCAGCTTCGACTACGGCCAGCGCCATCGCGCCGAGCTCGACGCCGCCCGCGCCGTGGCGCAGCAGCTCGGCATCGCCGATCACCGCGTGATCCGGCTCGATCCCGCGGCGTTCGCGGGCTCCTCCCTCACCGATCCCGAGCGGGCGGTCCCGGTCGATCGCGCCGCGCTCGACGACGCGCGCGCGATCCCGTCGACCTACGTGCCGGCGCGGAACCCGATCTTCCTCTCGTTCGCGCTCGGCATCGCCGAGCAGCTCGGCGCGCGCGATCTCTTCGTCGGCGTGAATTCACTCGACTATTCGGGCTACCCCGACTGCCGCCCCGAGTTCCTGGCGGCCTTCGAGGCGATGGCGAACCGCGCGACGAAGCTCGGCGTGGAGAGCGGCGGCGCGCTCCGCATCCACGCGCCGCTGCTCGCGCTCGACAAGGCCGGTATCGTGCGCCTCGGCACGGAGCACGGCGTCGACTTCGCGCGCACCGTCTCTTGCTACGACGCCGATCGCGCCGGGCGCGCGTGCGGCCGTTGCGATGCGTGTCGGCTGCGGCGCCGCGGCTTCGAGCAAGCGGGCGTGCCCGATCCCACGCGCTATCGCGGCGCCGCGGAGCTCGGGGTGCCGCACGACGTTCCCGCGCCGATGGGCCCTCGCCTGGATGCGCTGGCCGAACTGCTGCAGGTCGTCGATCGCCTGCGCGCGCCGGACGGCTGCCCTTGGGATCGCGCGCAGACGCCGACCTCGATGGCGCGCTTCCTGCTCGAAGAAGCGGCGGAGGCGCACGACGCCGTGCGTTCGTGCGAGACCGCGCCGGCGTGCGAAGAGCTCGGCGATCTCTTGCTCGTGGTGTTCCTGATCTGCCGCATGGAAGAGCAGGCCGGTCGCTTCGGCTGCGAGCAGGTGGCGCGCGCCGTCGCCGAGAAGCTGGTGCGGCGGCATCCGCACGTCTTCGGTGAGCTGCGCGTCGAGGGCGCTGACGCGGTGCTCGTGAACTGGGAGCGCATCAAGGCGGAGGAGCGCGCGGCGAAGGGTGAACACCGCAGCTCCGCATTGGATGGCGTGCCCGTGTCCCTGCCCGCGCTCGCGCGCGCCGAGGAGATCGGCAAGAAGGCGGCGAAGGTCGGCTTCGAGTGGCCCGATCTCGAAGGCCCGGTGGCGAAGATCCGCGAAGAGCTCGAGGAGCTCTTGGCGGCGCACGCCGCCCCGCAGCGCGACCTGGCCCACATCTCTTCCGAAGTGGGGGACCTCCTCTTCGCCGTCGTGAACTTGGCGCGCCATCTCCGCGTGCCGCCCGAGACCGCGCTGCGCGACACGATCGCGCGCTTCGAGCGGCGCTTCCGCTTCGTGGAGGCCGGGCTCGGCAAGTCGCCGGCCGAGGCGACGCTGGAGGAGATGGAGGCGCTCTGGCAGGCGGCGAAGCGCGCGGAGCGAAGCTCGGATCGCTGAGTCCCGCGCGAGCCGAGAAAATCGTCGCTTGCGGCGCCTTGACTCTCGTCTCCGGATCCGTACACTCCCCGGCCCTACGCGGGGGCGTAGCTCAATTGGTTAGAGTACCGGACTGTCGATCCGGTGGTTGCGGGTTCGAGCCCCGTCGCCCTCGCCACTTTCCTCTCTCCCCTCCGAACGCCTGCGGCGATCCGCCGTGTGGGCTGCTTCGGCGGGTGGGCTGCTTCGGCGGCGCGAGGAACCGGCTGCGAGCCGTGTCCGAAAAGGACACGGCTCGCGTCGTTTCGGGCCTTGGCAGGCACTCCCGGTCCCCGCGCCGAGCGAGCAGCGGTTGAACCGTGAGCGTTGCGCCCCGCGGCGCTGCCACGCATGTTCTCCGCTCCTCTCCTGCATCGGCGAACGAGCGCGAACATGACCCAGCCGCCGCGGCGCGAAGACCGCGCCGCTCCTCCGAGCTCCGGCTCGAATCCCTTCCGCGCGTGGCGCGAGCAGCACGCGCCCGCAGCCGAGGCAACGCCGGCTCCCGCGTCGGAGCCTTCTCCGCCGACGCCGGAGAAGCCGCGCGACCGCGGCCGCGTCGACGTGATCCGCCAGACCGCGCATCGCGGCGGCAAGGCCGTGACCGTGATCACGAACTTCCGCGCGACGAGCGACGCGGAGCTGCGCGAGCTCGCGAGCCGCCTGCGGAAGGCCTGCGGCACCGGCGGCACGGTGAAGGACGGCAGCATCGAGATCCAGGGCGAGAAGCGCGACGCGGTGAAGCGCTTGCTCGAGGAAGCGGGTTACAAGCCCGTGTTCGCCGGAGGTTGACCACGATGGCTCTGGCTGCGATTCCGCCCCTCGGGCTCGGCACGTGGCTGCTGCAAGGCGCCGTTTGCGAGCGCGCCGTCGAGACCGCGCTCGAGCTCGGCTATCGCCACGTGGACACGGCGCAGATCTATCGCAACGAAGCCGAAGTCGGTCGCGCGATCGAGCAGAGCGGCCTCGCGCGCGAGCAGCTCTGGATCACGACCAAGGTCTGGCGCGAGTCGCTCGCCGCCGACGCGCTGCGGCGCAGCGTGACGGAGAGCTTGGAGCGCCTGCGCACGGACCACGTCGATCTCCTGCTCGTGCATTGGCCGAATCCCGCGGTGCCGCTCGAGGCCACGCTGGACGCGCTGCGCGCGGAGCACGAGGCTCGGCGCGCGCTCCGGATCGGCGTCAGCAACTTCCCGCGGGCGCTCCTGCGCGCGGCCTGCGCGCGGACCGCGATCGCGATGAACCAGGTCGAGCTGCACGTCTTTCTCCAGCAGCGCGAGCTCTGCGCGGAGGCCGAGCGCTTGGGCGTGCAGCTCACGGCGTACTCGCCGCTCGCGCGCGGCAAGGTCGCCGACGACGCGGTGCTCGCCGCGATCGGCGCGCGCCACGGCCGCAGCGCGAGCCAGGTCGCGTTGCGTTGGCTGCTGGAGCGGGGGCACGTGGCGATCCCGAAGGCCTCGAGCCGCGAGCATCTCCGCGAGAACCTGGGCGCGCTGGAGTTCGCCCTCGACGACGGCGATCGCGCGGCGATCGAGGCGCTCGATCGCGGGCTCCGCACCATCGATCCGCCGTTCGCGCCGGCGTGGGATCGCTGAAGCTTCTGCGACCCCGTCGCGCTTGACTCCCCGCCCCGCGCCGCATAGGAACGCCGGTTTCCCTGGAGTCCCACACGTCGCGTCCATGCACATCGATTTCGAGAGCGCTTTCGGGGTCAACGCCGGCTACGTGGAGGCGCTCTTCGAGCGCTGGTGGGCGGACCCCGCCGCCGTAGATGCGACCTGGGCCGAGATGTTCGAGCGGCTGGCCGGGCCGCGCCCGCAGGTCGCGCCGGCTCCGGCGGCCGCCGCGGTCCCGGTGGCCGAGCCCGTCCCGGCGAAGCCCGCCGAGGCCGCCGACGTCGAGGTGCTGCGCGGCATCGCGCTGAAGATCGCCGAGAACATGGCGGCGAGCCTCGAGGTGCCGACGGCGACCTCGGTGCGGACGCTCCCGGTGAAGGTGCTCGACGAGAACCGCCGCGTGCTGAACGGGCACATGAAGGCGCGCTCGCTCGGAAAGGCGTCGTTCACGCATGTCATCGCGTATGCGCTGGTGCGCGCGGTGCACGAGCTTCCGCGCGTGCAGGCGCGCTACGAAGTGCGCGACGGCAAGGGCTGCAGCATCGTTCCGCACCACGTGAACCTGGGCCTCGCGATCGACGTGCCCCAGGGCGAGAAGCGCATGCTGGTGGTGCCGGTGCTGAAGCAGGCGGAGCAGATGGACTTCGCCACCTTCTTCGACGCCTACCAGGACCTGGTCGAGCGCGGGCGGAAGGGGAAGCTCCGGCCCGAGGACTTCCAGGGCGCGACACTCTCGCTGACGAACCCCGGCGGCTTCGGCACGCAGATGAGCGTCCCGCGGCTCATGCAGGGCCAGGGCTTGATCGTCGCGACGGGCTCGATCGGAGTTCCGGTCGAAGCGATGGCGATGGCCTCGCGCACGCTCGCCAAGCTCGCGCTCGGTCCGGTCATGACCATGACCTCGACCTACGATCATCGCGTGATCCAGGGCGCGGAGTCGGCGCTGCTGCTGCAGCGCGTCGAGCAGCTCCTGCAGGGCGAAGGCGGCTTCTACGAGAGCGTCTTCGCTTCGATGCGCGTGCCGTGGAAGCCCGTGTTGCCCGCGGAGGACGCGTTCCAGGATCGCGAGGAGGAGCGCGCCGAGCGCCAATCGCGCGTGATGGAGCTGATCCAGGCCTATCGCTCGCGCGGTTGCCGCTTGGCCGACCTCGATCCGCTGGCGTACGCCCCGGACCCGCACGAGTCGCTCGATCCGAGCAGCTACGGCTTCACCATCTGGGACTACGATCGCGAGTTCCCGACGGGCGGCATGTGCGGCAAGGCCACGCTGACGCTGCGCGAGATCCTGGAGGTCCTGCGCGAGAGCTACTGCCGGCGCTGGACGATCGAGTACACGCACATCGTGCCCGGCGAGCGCCATCACTGGCTGCGCCGCCGCATCGAGGATCGCCGGAACGAAGACGTCTTCTCGCGCGAGGACTCGGTCGCGATCCTCTCGGCGATCTACCGCGCCGAGAACTTCGAGCGCTTCCTCCACTCGCGCTTCGTCGGCAACAAGCGCTTCTCGCTCGAGGGCGGCGAAGCGCTGATCCCCGCGCTGATGCTCATCATCGCGCAGGCTGCCGAGCGCGGCGTGCAGCGCGTCGTGATCGGCATGGCGCACCGCGGGCGCTTGAACGTGCTCGCGAACATCCTGAACAAGTCCTCGGCGTCGATCTTCCGCGAGTTCGAAGGCGTGCTGCTGCCGCTCTCGACGGAAGGCTCGGGCGACGTGAAGTACCACCTCGGCCAGAAGGGCACCTATCGCACGCAGAAGGGCCAGGAGGTCGAGGTCGTCCTCTCGGCGAACCCTAGCCATCTCGAGGCGGTCGATCCCGTCGTCTGCGGGATGACGCGCGGCTATCGCGAAACGCTGGGCGAAGGCAAGGTGCTCGCGGTGCTCGTGCACGGCGATGCCGCGTTCTCCGGGCAGGGCGTCGTGGCCGAGACGCTCAACATGTCGAGCCTGCCGGGCTACGAGTGCGGCGGGACGATCCACCTGGTGGTGAACAACCAGATCGGCTTCACCGCGGGCCCGCGCGACTTGCGCTCGACGTACTACTGCACCGATGTCGCGAAGTCCGTCGGCGCGCCGATCCTGCACGCCAACGGCGACAACCCCGAGGCGGTGCTGAAGGCCACGAAGGTCGCTTGCGAGTACCAGGCCAAGTTCGCGAAGGACGCGGTGGTCGACATCGTGTGCTATCGCCGTTGGGGGCACAACGAAGGCGACGAGCCCGCGTACACGCAGCCGGTCCTCTACAAGAAGATCCGCCAGCACCCGACCGTGTGCGAGCGCTACACCGACCTCCTCGTGCGCCGCGGGACGCTGACGCGCGACGACGCTTCGGCGATCCACGAGCGCTTCCAGGAGGAGCTGCGCGCGGCGCTCGAGGAGTCGCGCTCCTTCCGCGCGCCGGAGCTGCCGATCGAGGAGGTCGTCGACATCGACGACGACGATCCGGCGGACTGGCTCGACGGCGAGCCCGAGCCGACGGCGGTGCCGCGCGAGCGCCTGGTCGAGATCATCGATCGCACGAACGCGATCCCGGCGAACCTCGCCACGCACCCGAACTTGCTGCGCCAGCTCCATCGCCGCGAGAGCATGGTCCGCGGCGAGAAGGAGCTCGACTGGGGCTGCGCGGAGACGCTCGCGTTCGGCTCGATCTTGCTGGAGAGCTGCTCGATCCGCTTGACCGGCCAGGACTCGGGGCGCGGCACCTTCTCGCATCGCCACGCGATCATCCGCGACCAGGAGAGCGGGGCCGATCACGTCCCGCTGCAGCAGCTCGCGGCGTCGGCCAGCGCGAGCTTCGAAGTGCGCGACTCCTTGCTCAGCGAGTACGCCGTGATGGGCTTCGAGTACGGCTACGCCGTCGCGCGGCCCGAGACGCTCGTCCTCTGGGAGGCCCAGTTCGGCGACTTCGCGAACGGCGCGCAGATCTGCATCGACCAGTTCCTCTCCTCCAGCGAGGCGAAGTGGCGCCAGCGCTGCGGCTTGGTGCTGCTCCTGCCGCATGGCTACGACGGCCAGGGGCCGGAGCATTCGAATGCCCATCCCGAGCGCTTCCTCTCGCTCTGCGCGGGGGGGAACTGGACGGTGATCAACCCGTCGACCGCCGCGCAGTACTTCCATGCGCTGCGGCGGCAGGCGCGGTCGAAGCAGAAGCGGGCGCTCGTCGTGTTCACGCCGAAGAGCCTGCTCCGCGACCCGCGGGCGGCGAGCCGCGTCGAGGACCTGGAGCAGGGCGCTTTCCGCCCGGTGATCGAGCTCCCGGTGCGCGATCCGCAGGCGGTGACGCGGGTCGTCTTCGCCAGCGGCAAGGTGACGCACGAGCTCGAGGAGTACGCCCGCGCGCACGAGCGCCAGGACGTGGCCCTCGTGCGCCTGGAGCAGCTGTATCCCTTCCCGCGCCGCGCGGTGAAGGAGATCGCCGCGCGCTACCCGCAAGCGAAGCTCGTCTGGTGCCAGGAGGAACCGCGGAACCTCGGCCCCTGGCCCTTCCTGATCGAGCGCGCGGCCTTCCTCGGCCTGCGCTGGACCTACGCGGGTCGGCCCTTCTCTTCCAGCCCCGCGACGGGCTCCTTCTTGCGCCATCAATCCGAGCAGGAACGCCTCCTGCGGAGGGCCTTCGGCGAGGTGTGAACCCACGGCGCCGGGGCTACATTCGCCGAAGAGGGGGGGGACGGGATTCCCTCCCCGTGGTACCGTCCCGACCTTCGGTCTACCCCACTCCTCCAGCTCCAGAGACCGCGGAGCCCGCGTGACGACGAGCCCTCAGATCAAGATTGGTAGCCCGCTGCTCAAGCTGGGCAAGTCCGCGGACGCGAAGCCCCTGCCGCGCCGGCCCGACGAGAAGGTGGCGTGGATCGATAGCGTCCCGTTCTTCCTGATGCATCTCTTGCCGCTCGGCGCGCTCTTCACGGGAGTGCGCCTCTTCGACGTGGCGCTCTGCATCGCGCTCTACTACGGGCGCATGTTTTTCATCACGGGCGCCTACCACCGCTACTTTGCGCATCGCTCGTACAAGACGAGCCGGGTCTTCCAGTTCCTGCTCGCGTTCGGTGGGGCGACGGCGGCGCAGAAGGGCCCGCTCTGGTGGGCCGGCTATCACCGCCATCACCACCGCTATTCCGACCAGCCCGACGACATCCACTCGCCGAAGCGCGGCTTCTGGTGGAGCCACTGCCTGTGGATCCTCTGCCCGCGCTACACGTCGACGCCGTTCCACGAGATCAAGGACATGGCGCGCTATCCGGAGCTCGTCTGGCTGAACCGCTTCCATCTCGTCCCGCCGATCCTCCTCGGCGCGGCGGTGTACTTGCTCTGGGGAGCGAGCGCGCTCTTCACCGGCTTCTTCCTCTCCACGATCCTGCTCTATCACGGCACCTTCTTCGTGAACTCGCTGGCGCACGTCTTCGGATGGCGGCGCTTCGAGACCACCGACACCAGCCGCAACTCGTGGTGGGTGGCGCTGATCACGATGGGCGAGGGCTGGCACAACAACCACCACCACTACCCGGCCTCCACGCGCCAGGGCTTCTACTGGTGGGAGATCGACATGTCCTACTACGTGCTGCGCGCCTTCCAGGCCGTGGGCCTGGTGTGGGACATCAAGGAGCCCGGACCGGAAGTTCTCGAACGACACCGGATCCCCGGGTCGCGCTGAGCCTCCGCGCTACCGGAGTATCGTTCGCGCGCGAACGCGTCGACGAGTCGATTCGATGCGCGAGCGCGAGCGCGAGACGACGGCGAGCAAGACCGCGCATGCGCTACGCCCGGCCCTCCGGCGAAGCAAGCGCCGCGCCCGACGCGCGCGAACTGCGTCGATGGTGTGCGAGAGTCGACGCGCGAACGACGCGTTCGAGAAACGCGGAGCGTCGCGCGCCGTTCACGTCGCTTGCTGCGCCTCCGGGCGCGGCTCCGCTTCGTCGATAGATATCGTGCGCCGTTTCGGAGCCCGCTGGAGGCGGGGGCTCCGAAACTCATGCTCAAGATGGCGATCGGACGTCGACGCGAGAGCGACGTCGAAAGACATGGGTTCCCCGCCCGCGCGGCGGCAGGGTCGAGCGCGTCAGCGCGCGATTGCTCGGCGGCTTGATTGAGCGAGGTTCGCTCGCGGTCGGCGGGCGTGCTTGGTTTGCGGCAGCTCATGGATGTCGAGCAATCCGTGGCGGCGCCAGCCGGCAGTGAGCAGCCAGGTCGAGGCGGGCGAGGCGCTTGCTTTGCCGAAGGGCTGTCGGAGCGGTCGTCGCGGTGATCGCGCCCGAAGGTTCGCGCGCCTCGCGGGTTCGGGTTCCGGTCTCGGGTCCACGCGTCCCTCGTGCAGGTGCGCGCGTGAACTCAAGGAGCGAGAGCGAGAGGCGTTCGAGCGCAAGACCGCGCATGCGCTATGCCCGGCCCTCCGGCGAAGCAAGCGCCGCGCCCGACGCGCGCGAACCGCGTCGACGGAGGTCGAAGGTCGACCCGCGTTCGACGCGAACGAGAAACGCGGAGCGTCGCGCGTCGTTCACGTCGCTTGCTGCGCCTCCGGGCGCGGCTCCGCTTCGTCGATGGACGTCGTGCGCCGTTTCGGAGCCCGCTGAAGGCGGGGGCTCCGAAACTCATGCTCATGGAAGCGATCGGACGTCGACGCGAGAACGACGTCGATGGACACGGGGTTCCACGCCCGCGCGGCGGTAGGGTGGAGCGCGTCAGCGCGAGTTTGCTCGGCTTCTTGATTCGGCGAGGTTCCGTTGCGGTCGGCCGGCGCGCTTGGTCTGCGGCAACTCGCGAATGTCCAGCAGGCCATGGCGGCGCCAGCCGGTGGTGAGTAGCCAAGTCGAGGCACGTGCGACGACGGCGGCTACTACCGGCGCGGTTGGGATCGAGGCGATCGACGGGCGCTCCATCCAGCCATCGAACACGGGCGCGCTCGAGCAGAGATCGATCGACGCTTGAGGCACGACGCCGTGTTTCTTGCCGTTCTGCAGCACATAGCGCAGCGCGTTCCGCGCCTGCGTCGGCGTTGAAATCACCTCGTCGTGATAGCGCTCGGGGAACACCTTGCCGCGGCGGCCCCAGAGCTTGTTCAACGCGCGTGCGAGCGGGCTCAGCCGCGCGTTCATGCCGCGTGCGACGCACTCTCGATCGTCGGCTTCGACGAGGAGGTGCAGATGGTTCCTCTGGATCGTGTAGTGGATGATCCGCATTCCGTGACGATTGCTGCTCGCGCTGAGCGCGGCGAGCACGACCTTCAACGCGCCCCCGCGGCGCAGCGATGGCAGACCATCCGCCAGACGAACGGTGATGAGCAGCGGCTCGCCACGCTTCTTCGCTGAGCGCTGACGGTGCGACATGCCGGGCTCGGCGTTCTTCGGCTTCCGTCCCGCGCCCTTCCGCCTGCCGCCATGCTGACGGAAATCGAACTCTAGCTGCTGAACCTTGCGGCGCATGTGGAGTCCTCTGGCTCGGTGCGCGTCGCCTTCCCCGCGGTCGTTCCGGCATCTAGAACGCAGAAGGCGCGTCATTGGTTTCCTAGAAAGTCGGAAACTGGATAGGGCGACGTTGCTCGCTACTCGATCTCGCCGCGCGGCAGAGCGCTGTGCCCTACCGCTGCGCGGGCGACGAACCGATGTCTCTCGACGCGGACCTCGCGTCGACGTCCGTTCGCGTCCCGTAGCATGAGTTTCGGAGCCCCCGCCTCCCGCGGGCTCCGAAACGTCGCAGGATGTCTATCGCCGTAGCGGAGCCGCATCCGGAGGCGACGCAAGGGCCGTGACCGCCGCGCTCGCTCTCGAGTCTCGTTCGACGTCGAACCCGCTTCGACGCACGAGGTCGTTCGAGGTCGTGCACGCGCGGCGGGCGCGGCGCTTGCTTCGCCGGAGGGCTGGCGGAGCGGTCGTCGCGGAACTCGCGTTCGAATGCTCTCGCTCGTCACGAGTTCTCGCGTCGTTCTCGCGTCGACTCGTTGACTCGACGCGAGAGCGTCAGCGCATGACCTAGCCTAAGCGTGCTCATAGCGGCGAGAGCGCGCGCTGCAGCTCGGCTGCGAGGGCGCGGAGCTCGAGGACGCGTTGTTCGATCCGCGGGCGGAGGTCGGCGGGGAAGTCGGCGACGCGCGGCTCGAGGTAGCGCAGCGCGCGGGCGTAGTAGGTCTCGCGGGCATTGAGCTCGACGAGTGCGAGGAGCAGCGCGGGATCTGAGAAGCGCTCCGGTCGCTCCGCGTAGAGGTCCTCCAGCATCTGGCGCGCCGCGTCGGAGCGATGCACTGCTTGGAGTTCCTGGGCGCGCAGGAGATGGGCGAGAGGGTGCGCGTCGAAGCGCGGATCCGCGACGAGCTCGCGTGCGCAGTCGAAGCGGCCGAGCGAGGTCCAGAGTTCGTGCAGCTCCCACGCGGCCGCCGGGGCGAAGCCGCCGTTCGCGAGGGTCAGGCGCAAGGCGAGCAGGCGCTCCAGCGTCGCGCGACGCTCGGGTCGGATCTGCTCGAGCAGCGCTCGCGCCCGTTCGTCTTCGCTCGCGCCGAGCTCGGCGATCGCGAGGTCTTCGATGAGAAGCGTATCCGTCGCGCGCTCCGCGGCGCGCGTGAAGTCTTCGCGTTCGAGCTCGTAGAGGAGCCACGCTGCGCCTGCGTGATCGATGGGCGTGAAGGCATCGAGCCAGTGGCGGCTGCGCGCAGGATCGAGCGGGTGTGGGGTCGGTCGATCGTCGACGTAGACTGCGACGCGGCCGAAGCGCGGACCGTCGCCGCGGCGGAGCGCGACGAACGGCGAACGCGAGCGCGCGCGCAGCTCGTCGAGGCCGCTCTTCTCGAGCTGGCCCCAGTCGCAGTTCGAGCCCGCGAAGGATCGATGGGCCGCCGCGGGGCCGCCCGCGCTGCGCGAGAAGTAGCCGAGGAGATGGGGGCTCTGCGCGCCGATGTCGAACGCGCTCCACGCGCCGCAGAGGAGCAGCGCGGCGGCGAAGACCTTGGTGCGCGCGCGCGGGATCCAGAGCGCCGCACAACCCGCGAGGGCGAGCAGCGGCAGCAGGGCGGAGAGGGCGTAGCGGATGCCGAGGGGAGAGCCCTGCGCGAAGCTGAGATAGAGCAACGGCGGCAGCAGGATCGCTCCGAGGATCCACGCGATGGGCGCGCCGCGCGGCGAGGGTTCTCGCGGCGCGGCACGGCGGAGCGCGAGAGCCGCTCCTCCGAGCAGCGCCAGCAAGAGGACGAGCTCCGGCGTCTTCAGCGCGAAGGACCAGAAGAGATAGTCGGGATGCACCGCGCCCAGTCGCCCACGCAGATAGAGCGGCGGCTGCTCGCGCCAGGTCCATTGGTAGGCGTCGAGGCCGCCGAGGACGCCTTGCGGCAAGACGCGCACGAGCTCACCGAGCCTCTCGTGCGCGACGAAGCGGCGCATGCTCTCGCTGCGATAGAGCTCGGGATCCGGCACCGCGAAGCCCGTCGCGAAGCCGCACGCCGCATGTAGCGCGAAGAGCGCTCCGAGCGTGACGAGCGCACCCGCGAGCAGAGAACGCGCCAACGCACGAGCGAGGCGCTCGCCTTGCAGGCGCCCGGCGCGCCAGCGCAGCACGCTCACGGCGATCGCGGTGCCCGGCGCGTAGAGGAACGCCAGATACTTGATCGTGAACGCGATGCCGAGGGCGAGGCCGATCGCGAGCGCGCGTGCGGGTGTGCTGCGCTCGGCATAGCGCACCGCGAGCAGGAGCACGAGGCCGATCGCCGCGGCTTGTCCGAGATCGACGGTCGCGAGAGCACCGAAGCCGATCAGCAGGGGATGCAGCGCGGCGAGGAGCAACGCGAGGGCGGCACTGCGTTCTCCGCCGAGGCGCTTCGCGAGGGCATAGATGCAGGCCAGCGCGAGCCAGCCGAAGACGAGAGTGCCGCAGCGCCCGCGGAAGAGCGTCTCCGCGAACGGCTCGGCGTCGTGCTCGGGCGCCGGCACGAGCCGCGTCAGCAGGAGCGGGATCGGGCCGTGGAAGAAGCTCCGCTCACCGCCCCAGCCTTCGCGCTCCATGACGCGCGCGGCGCGGAGATAAGTGAACTCGTCGTGCGTGGCCGGCACCGCGCGCATCGAGGCTAATGCCCAGCCCGTATAGAGCGCGAAGCAGAGCGCGATCCACGCGCCGCGAGCGCGCGCGTTGTCTGCGCTCGGCGAAGGCTCGGCGCTGTTCATGCTCAGCGCCCCGGTGCCGCGAAGACCTCGATCTCCTCGACATCGCAGCGTCCGCCGCGCCTTGCGGCGAAGCGCAGATAGCGCCCCTCCAGCGGACCGCCGCCGAAGTAGATGCGGCGCGTCTGCGGCTCCTCCGGATCGACTTCGGCGCGGCGCGCGAAGTTCTCGGCGAAGGGGGCGAGCTCGACGGGCCAGAGCTCGCGCGCCCTCTCGAAACTCTCCTCGCTCGCGACCTCGACGGCGAAGTGCGCCGCGAACGCGCCGTGGTTCCGCGACTGCGCGATCGCGACGCCGCCGACGCGTTGCTGCGCACCGAGGTCGAGCACCAGCGACTCGCCATCCGCGAGGGTGAACCAACGCGCATCGACCAGCGTTCGCCCGTCGACGAGATGGGGCAACGCGCGGCGCTCGTCGCCGGCGGTGACGTACGCCGCGATCGCGCGCCGCTTCTCGACGCGCGCTCCCGAGAGGGCCACTCTTCGCACGAGCGGTTCGTCGCCGCGGCGCTGCAGCTCGCGCTCCGCGAACTCGAGCGCCGAGAGATAGAGCCAATCCGCGCGGCCCTCGGCGCGCACGCGGAGCAGGAGACCGGCATTGCTGCCGTCGTTCGCGAGGCGACCGAAGGCGCCTTCGGGTTCGAGCACGTAGCCATCCGGCAAGCGCAGCGCGCGCGGCGTTCCCGTGGGTTGCAGCGGGAGCTCGAGCACGCCGGTGGAATCGGCGCGGAGGTCGTTGCCCACGAGCTCCTCGGCGTCGAGTGCGAACGCGCTTTGCTGCCAGACATCGGCTCGCACGCCAGCGAGTGGTGCACCCGTGCCATCGACGAGCTGCACGCGCGCGCGCCGCGGCTGCGCGTGCAGCCAGGCGCCGCGAGCGCCTCCGCGCGTCGCGAGTCCGCGCTCCAGCGCGAGAACTTCGACCAACGTGAGCAGCTCGGCGCCGCGCGCCTCCTGCGGCCCCAGCGGCGCGCCTTCGGCGCCGAGCAAGCTCGGAAAGAGCGGCGCGAAGCGGCGCCCGCGCGGCTTGCCGCCGGGCAGCGTCTCGAAGCCGCGCGGGCTCGGATCGAGGGAACGGAGATCGACCAGGCCCAGCGCTTCGACGGCCAGAGAGCGGAAGAGCTGGAAGTCCGCGCGGCGAGCGAGCGACCGCAGCGCGCGCGCGCGGGCCGCTTCCGCTCCGGCGAGCTCGCGCGCGTCCGTAGGAACCCAGCTCCACCCGAGCTCGGCGTCGAAGCTCGGATCGGGCGCGCCGCTGCCCGGAGCTGCGTCCGCATCCGCGCGCGGCAGATGGGGCGGCAGCGGATCGAGCGCTCCCGTGGGCCAGATCTCCACGCGCTCCCAGACGAGGCGTTCGCGCGTTCCGAACGGCGCGGCTCCGCTCGTGCGCGAGCGCCCGAGCCAGGTCTCGTTCCAGAGCTCGAGCTGCCACTGCGCGACGTCTTCGCACGCATAGCTGCCCCAGGCGTTCCGCTCGGCGGCGAGGAGATCGCGCACGCGCTCCTCGATGCGCAGCACGACGCCGCGCCCGAGCAGCGGCCGCTCCAATCGATCGTTGTTCGCGCAGGCGTCGTCCGCGACGCGCTCCAATGCGAAGGCCAAGCGGCGCTCGGGGAGGAGGCCGCGCGCATCGATCGGCCAGGCGAGCTCGAAGCGCGTGCCCTGATGGCGACCGAGGCGGAGCGGGGTGCTCTCGACGCGTTGCAGCACCTCGCCGTCGAGCTCCCAGCGCGCGCGCAAAACGCCTTCGAAGACCCTTCCGCCGTGATTGCGCACATGCGCCACGTAGCGCACGAGGGAACCGCTCGCCGCCGCGACGCGCTCGACGGGATCGGGCTCGACCTGGAGGGCGACTGCGACGCCGCGGAACTCCGCGCGCTCGCTCCGCGGTGCCTGCGGTCCGCGTCGCGCCGTTCCGCGTTCGAGGCGCTCGACGAAGGCGACGCCGAGATCCACGACCGCTCGAGGATCGAAGTCCGCGCGCGGCGGCTCCAGCAAGAGCTCCAGGCGCGGGCGCCGCGCGGGCTCGGGCGCTTCGGAGGAATGCAAGGCGAGCGGGGCGTCGCTCTCGAGGTGCCAACCCGCGTTGGCGTGGCGATCATCGAGCCAGCGCTGCACGTCCTCGCGGAGCTGCGCGCTCTCGAGAGCGAAGGAACCGTCGTCGCGCAGGCGGCCCGCCAGCGGACCATCGAAGGCGAGGCGAGGCTCGGCACCCGCGGCGCGGCGCTCTGGCGTGAGCACGCGGACGCGACGCGCGGGAGGGGCTTGCTCTCGCGGATGCAGGACGAGGCGCGCGGCGACGACGCGCGCGCCGCGATGGCAGGCGCGCGCGAGCTGATCGAAGCGCAGGTGCTGCGGCTGCTCGGGAGCCAGCTCGAGCCAGGGGGCGAGTGCCGCCTCGGCGCTCGCGACGCTGCCCGCGAACGGCAGGGCCGAGGCGGGCCCGTCCTCGACATCGACGTAGACGTAGCCTTCCGTGGCGTCGCTCGGGCGCTCGCGCTCGAGCTCGATCCAGGCGCCGCGCGCGAGTGCAACGCTGCGGCTCGGTGCTTGCGCGAGGAGCTCGGCCCCGAAGAATGCGAACGCGAAGGCGATCGCGCCGAGGACTCGCGCCCGAATACCGCCGCACTTCCTCATGGCTTCGAGCGCTCCTCCGCACCGTGGCGAGCGCGCGTGCCGAGCACTACGATGGCTCGCGCGGCGTGCTCCGCCGCGCTCAAGCAAACGAGGAAGCGATGGATTTTCAAGCGTTCGCCGCGGATCGCCGCCGGCTCTTGCTGCAGCGCCTGAACGGCGAGCCCGTGTTGGTCATCGGTGGCGCCGAGGTTCCGATCCACGTCTCGGACGAGTTCTATCCGTTCCGTCAGGAGCCGAACTTCTACTATCTGACGGGCATCACCGACCCCGGTTACGCGGCGCTGCTCGGCGGCGACGGCGCGGCCTACGAGCTCTTCATCCCGCGCCTCGACCTGCGTTGGCGCGTCTGGATGGGCCATGTGCCGGAGCTCGAGAGCTCGCAGCGAGCGTGGCACGCCGATCGCACCTCGTTCCTGGACGAGCTCCAAGATCGCGTGGTGCAGGCCGCGGGGCGCCGCGGTCGCCTGCACCTCGTCCACGCCTCGAACCCGCACGCCGCGGCGATCGCCGCCGAGCTGCGCGAGCGCCTCCCGCGTCTCGAGCTCGTGAGCGGCATCGCCGATCAAGCGCTCGTCGACCTGCGCTTGAAGAAGACCGAGTTCGAGCTGGGCCTCATGCGGTCCGCGGCCGAGGTCACGCGCGAGGCCTTCTTCGCGTTCTGGAAGGTCACGCGCCCCGGCGCCAGCGAGCGCGACGTGCAAGCGGCGCTCGAGCAGGTCTTCCGCGCGCGCGGAGCCCTCACCGCCTACTTCCCGATCGTCGGCTCGGGGCCGAATCCGGCGATCCTCCACTACCACGAGAATCGCCGCACGATGCAGGCCAAGGAGATGCTCCTCGTCGATGCCGGCGCCGAGCTCCACGGCTACAAGTCCGACGTCACGCGCACCGTGCCCGTCGACGGCCAGTGGAGCGGACGCCAACGCGCGGTCTACGAGGTGGTGCTGAGCGCGCAGAAGCGCGCGATCGAGCGCGTCGAGCACGGCGTCTTCTACCCCGATCTCCACCGCGCCTGCGCGCGCGATCTCGTCGAGGGCCTGTGCCAGATCGGCATCGTCCGCGGCGACCTCGACGGCCTGATGGAGCGCCACGTCGATCACGTCTTCTTCCCGCACGGCCTCGGTCATCCCATCGGCTTGGAGACGCACGACGTCGGCGGCCACATCGACCCCGATTCGCGCCCCGACGACCTGAAGCACGTGAACCTGCGCACCTCGCGCACGATCGAGGCCGGCTACGTGGTCACGATCGAGCCCGGCATCTACTTCAACGTGCCGTTGCTCGAGGCCTCGCGCGAGGACGCTCGCTTCCGCGATGCCGTGAACTGGGACGAGGCCTTCGCCTGCGTCTCCGAAGTCGGCGGCATCCGCATCGAAGACGACGTGGTCGTGGAGCGCGGTGGACGGCGGGTGCTGACGCACGACATCCCGAAGGAGATCGCGGCGATCCCGATCGGGTGAGCAGGTCGATCGCGCGCGAGCACTCCACATGCACTGGCTCCTGCCCGCGGTGATCCCGAGCCTCTTCTGGCTCTGGCTCTTCCGTCGCCACGATCACCGCGAGCCCGAGCCGTTGCTCTGGGTGCTCTTCTGCTTCGTCTCCGGCGCGCTGGTGGTGATCCCGACGCTGCCGATCGAGAACCTGCTCTACCTGGTCGCGCTCGACCTCCGACCGCCGTCGCTCGAGGAGGGCACGCCGCTCGCCGAGCTCTGGGGCCTCTTCGTCCCCGTGGTCGTCGTCGAGGAGGTGGTGAAGTTCCTGGCCTTCCTGGTCCCGCTCACCTTCTGCCGTCATCTCGACGAACCGCTGGACGGCATCGTCTACGGCGGCGCCGCGGGGCTCGGCTTCGCCGCCGCGGAGAACTATCTCTACATGCTCGGGAACCCCGGGCGCGAGCTCACGATCCTCCTCCTGCGCTCCTCGACCGCGGTGCTGCTGCACGCCGCGACGACCGCGGTGCTCGCGATGGCCTTCGCGAAGGCGCGCCTCGGCTTCTCGCATCCTCTCGCGCGCCTCTTGCTCTGGTTCGGCGTGGTGCTGATCTTCCACACCGGCTACGACTTGGTGGCGCTGCAGGCGAAGGGCGATACGGCGCGCGGTGGCATGGTGCTGCTCGGTGTGGTGCTCTTCGGGATCGTGCTCGTGCTCTCGCGGCGGATTCGGCGGGGGCAGGAGCTCTCGCAGTTCTTCCACCCCTGAACCGAAGCTCGCGGAGCGGAGGACCCACGCATGGTTCGAGTCGATGCACGGGATCGCGTCGTGAGGCTGCAGGACGTGCCGCCGTGCGATGCTGGCTCACCTCGCCCGGTTGTCCTGGCCACGGAGCACGAGCTCCTCGTCGGGTACTTCCTCCGGACCTCGATCGAGGATGAGGAGGCGATCGAGGCTGCAAAGCAGCCCGTCGCGATCGTGCGCTTTCGGCGCCCCGTGGCCAGCACCTTCGGTCCGCCCAACGATGAGGCGATCCAGGGGCATCCTCTGGCCGCGCGCGGCCTCGAGCCCTACGACGCGTTCGAAGTCCTCGACTCCTCGTGGGTGCGCGAGCTGGAGCGCCGGAACTCCGTGCATCCGCACCACGATCCGCGCCGCTATGACCGTCTGCGCCACTTCGTGCTGACGTTCCACGACAGCACCTTCGAATGCGTGGCGGAGGGCTACGCTTCCGTGCAGGGAGTTGGGGCGCTCGAATCCTTGCTCTTCCGCGAGGCGGCGAAGGGACCTCGCTGAGCGCGAGTCTCGCCCTCTTGTCTCATCCATCGACCTCGCCAAGATCGCTCGCGGAATCTCCTCTGAGCCGCGCACGCCCGGTCACCTTGCCTACCGGCCATGCGCGAATTCTCGATCTGCTGCTGGTGAGACTCCCCGGACGGCATCGACTCATGCGCGACGCATGTTCCGCAGAACACACTCGCGGCGATCAGGGCTTCACATCCCTTCCAGCGTCGGCCTTCGGACTCGAAGTCGGCTCGGCTCCACCACGACCACGCAGCCCGCGAGGTCTTGGATCTCCGCACTCCTCGAGAAGGCCAGCACGAACTCTCGGACGGAACGAGGGCCCATGCTTCGCGGGCGGAAAGCGACGATCCCTGGGTGTTGGCCGGGCGGGAATCGCCTGAGATCCGCGAAGTCGAGATCCATGCTGAGAACTAGCTAGGCTGCGCCCCAGCCCCACGAGCTTGCTTGCTGGTGCAGCGGCTGAGGCCGTCGGCATGATCGCTGGCTCAAGGGCTCATGCCGTTCAGGCCGGAGTCGTCGACGCGAGAACGCCCCCCGAACCCACCTCGAGCGCGAACAATCGTACGCGAGCAGCGCGACGACCGCTCCGCCAGCCCTCCGGCGAAGCAAGCGCCGCGCCCGCCGCGCGTGGACGACGTCGAACGACACCGCGCGTCCACGCGCGTTCGGAGCCGAACGCGATGCGAGAGCGAGCGCGGCGGTCACGTCGCTTGCATCGCCTTTGGGATGCGGCTCCGCTACGTCGAAAGACGTCGTGCGCCGTTCCGGAGCCCGCTGGAGGCGGGGGCTCCGGAACTCATGCTACGGGAGAGAACGGACGTCGATGCGAGAACCGCGTCGAGAGACATCGGTTCGTCGCCCGCGCGGCGGTAGGGCGGCAG
>JAEUHW010000434.1 GCA_016793245.1 Planctomycetota bacterium | reverse complement strand
ACGGCGGCGTGGAGCTGGTTCTCGTCGCGCTTCGGCGCGGTGCAGCCCTCGAGATAGCTCACGTAGGCGCCTTCGTCCGCGATGATCAGCGTGCGCTCGAACTGCCCCGTGTTCTGCGCGTTGATGCGGAAGTAGGTCGAGAGCTCCATCGGGCAGCGGACGCCCTTCGGCACGTAGACGAAGGAGCCGTCGGTGAAGACCGCGGAGTTCAGCGCGGCGTAGTAGTTGTCGCTCACCGGGACGACCGAGCCGAGATAGCGGCGCACGAGCTCGGGGTGATTGTGCACCGCTTCGCTGAACGAGCAGAAGAGGACGCCCATCGCGGCGAGCTTCTCCTTGAAGGTCGTCGCGACGGAGACGCTATCGAAGACCGCGTCCACGGCGATGCCGGCCAGCGCCGCGCGCTCATGCAGCGGGATGCCGAGCTTCTCGAAGGTCTTCAGCAGCTCGGGATCGACTTCGTCGAGGCTCTTCGGGCCCTCGCCCTTCTTCTTCGGCGCGGAGTAGTAGGAGCTCGCCTGGTAGTCGATCGGCGGGTAGCTCACCTTCGGCCAGACCGGCGTCTCCATCTCGAGCCAGCGGCGGTAGGCCGCGAGGCGCCACTCGGTGAGCCAGGACGGCTCGCGCTTCATCGCGGAGATGTGGCGGATCGTGCCTTCGTCGAGGCCGGGCGGCAGCGTCTCCTGCTCGATGTCGGTGACGAAGCCGTACTTGTACTCCGCGTGCTCGGCCACGAGCGCTTCGGCGCTCGTCGTCTCGGGGCTCGACATCAGCGCTTCGGCGCTCGTCGTCTCGGGGCTCGAGGTGGGATTCGACATCGCGGCGGGGACGTGGGGAACGAGGGGCGGCGGAGGAGAAGAAAGGGCAGAGCGTGCGCTAGGTCGCGATCGCCCGCGCATCGGCGACGCGTGGATCGGCGACGGGGGGAACCGGCGGCGTCGCGCGGGGGCCGTGCTCGGCGAGGCGGCGGAACATCTCGGGCTCGGGGCGCAGGAGATCCGCGAGGGTGAAGCGCGAGAGACCGGCGAAGAGCGCGTGGTCGATCCAGCGCCAGACGGAGCGGATCGAGCAGTCGCTCGTGTGCACGCACTCGCGCTGCGCGCCGGCGTGCGAGGTGCAGAAGCTGTGCGAGTAGAGGCGCGAGCCGAGGGCGGTCATGGCCTCCCAGAGCGTGATCGCCTCCGCCGCGCGCGAGAGGCGGTAGCCGCCCTTCGCGCCGCGCGAGGCGTCGACGAGGCCGCCGTCGCGGAGCACGCCGAGGAGCTTCGCCACGTACTGCTTGCCGAGGCCTTCGGACTCGGCGATGGCGCCGAGCGTCACGGGGGCGCCGTCGTCCGCGCGGGCGACGCGGAGCAGGCAGCGCAGGCCGTATTCTTCTTGGGCGGTCAGGTTCATGGGGCGCCGGGGTTCGCGAGGCGCTGGATCTAGGATCGAACACTCACAAGTGAATGATCTTTTTCGCGCCGGCTCCAGGATTTTCTGGTCGCAGGGGATCGGCGCCTTCCGGGGCGCTCTCCGCGCGTCGTTCCGGCGAGCCGAGACGGGGGCTGCGCGCGAGGTCTAGAATCCGGCGTCCCCTCGCCCCGAGGTCCCTCCGCCGATGACTCCCTCTCTCGACCGCCGTCGCTTCCTGGGCACCCTGGCTCCCCTCGCCGTCGCTCCTTCGCTGGCCCGCGCCTCCGCGGCGCCGTTCTCGCAGGACGCCGCGGCCGCCGCGGACGACGAGGGCGCGATCGGCAAGACGCCGCACACGCGCTTCGCGATCAACGCGGAGATGTGGGGCGGAGGGATGCCGTTCCTGAAGCGCATCGAGGAGAGCGCGCGCCTCGGGTTCCCGGCGGTCGAGTTCTGGCCGTACGAAGGGAAGGACCTGGCCGCGATCCGCGAGACCTGCGTCAAGCATTCGATCGCGATCGCGCAGTTCACCGCGTGGGGCTTCTCGCCGGGGATGAACGACCCCGCGCACCACGACGCCTTCGAGAAGAAGATCCGCGAGGCCATCCAGGTCGCGAAGCAGCTCCACTGCGACAAGATGACGGTCGTCGGTGGGAACGATCGGAAGGGCATCTCCCAAGAGGAGATGCACGCCGAGATCGAGAAGGCGCTGAAGCGCGTGAAGCCGATCGTCGAGGACGCCGGGGTCATGCTCATCCTGGAGCCGATGAACATCCGCGTCGATCACAAGGGGCATTGCCTCTACGGCAGCGTGGACGCGGTGCGCATCTGCCGCGCGGTGGCTTCGCCGATGGTGAAGATCAACTGGGACCTCTATCACATGCAGATCTCGGAGGGCGATCTCTGCGGGCGGCTCCGCGACGGCTTCGATCAAGTGGGCTACTTGCAGCTCGCGGATCATCCCGGGCGCAACGAGCCCGGCACGGGCGAGATCCACTACCCGCGCGTGCTGAAGCAGGCCCACGAGCTCGGCTATCGCGGCTTCGTCGGCACCGAGTGTCATCCTTCGAGCGGCTTCGTCGCGTCCGCGCGCGCCGTCGCGGCGGCCGATCGCTGGTGAGCCGCGCGCGGAATTCGCTCGGGCTCGCCGTGAGCAGCGCGCTCCTCTCGTGCGCCTTGCTGAACTGCAGCTCACAGCAGGAGGTCGATGCCGTGGAGAACTTGGTTGCGATCGAACCGCGGCGCGATCTCTCGCTCGCGCGCGAGCCGCTCTTCGCGCGGCTCGGTGACACGGGCAACGCGGGCTTCGAGCACCTGCGCGCCGCGTTCGCCGCGAGGAATCCGGGCTACGATCTCCGCTGGCAGCCCGCCGCCCGTTCGATCTCCGCTCGTGCGAGCGCGACGATCGCGTTCGTGCAGGGCGGCGAGAGCGCGGGCTCGATCGGCGCGCTGCGCTCGGAGCTTCGGCGCGGCGATCTCGCCTTGTTGCGCGCCGGAGAGGAGTTGGCCCTGGAGGGCGCGCTCGATCTGCTCGTCTTCGACGTGCCCGAAGCGCTGCCGCGTGCGCTGCCGAGCTTCGTCCGGCCGGATCACGATCCGCGCATCACCGACACGCCGGGTGGCTGCGCCGAAGAGCTCGATGCCTATCGGCGCATCTTGCTCACCTGGAGAGCCGAGGTCGGGCCCTACGTCTTCCGCGCGCTGAATGCCCACCGCGTGCGCATCTTCGATTCGTTCACGCACTACCATCCGCCGCACGGCGGCTTCGACGAGTTCTATCTCGTGCAGGGCGTGCGGCCGGGAGCGAAGCTGATCACGAGCAGCCGCACCGCGCGCATCGTCGAGCCCGACACGGTGGCCGAGGGCGAGCTCGAGACGCTGCTCGTCGAGCACGAGCTCGCCGTCGGCGACCTCGTGTATCTGCCGCGCGGGACGATCCA
>JAEUHW010000379.1 GCA_016793245.1 Planctomycetota bacterium | reverse complement strand
AGCTCGACGGCTGGGTGTTCTTCAATGGCTACTTCCCGAAGGGCAGCGGGAGCGAGCGCGACAACTCGCGCGTGCCGTACAAGCTCGCGTTCTACGAAGCGGTGCTCGCGCGCGCGGAGGAGTACCGCGCCCGAGGCTTCGGCGTCGCGATCGCGGGGGACTTCAACACCGCGCACACGCCGCTCGACCTCGCCAACTGGAAGTCGAACCAGAAGACCTCGGGCTTCCTCCCCGAGGAGCGCGCGATGATCGACCGCTATCTCGCCACGGGCTATGTCGACGTCTTCCGCGCGCAGCATCCCGACGAGAGCGGCCACTACACCTGGTGGAGCCAGCGCATGGGCGCTCGTGCGCGGAACGTGGGCTGGCGCATCGATTACTTCCTGGTCTCGCAGGAGCTCGCGCCGCGCGTGAAGAAGGCCTGGATCGAGCCGGAGGTGTTGGGCTCGGATCATTGCCCGGTGTGGATCGAGCTCGCGATGCCGTCCCGCACATAGACCCACGTCTCCCGCGCTCCCCAGAGGCGCACGTGCTCCGGCACCTCTGCGCCGTCGATCCCGCACAGCGCCGGGACGGTCTCGAGCTCGCGATAGCCGCGGATCTCTCCGCGCTGCAGCGCGCGGCGCGCCGCGGTTCCGAACACGTCGAGCGAGACGATCAGGTCCGGCTGGAAGCGCGTGATCGCCTCCGGTGGGAGCGCGCCTTCGCTGCCGTGCGAGCGCAGACGCGGAACGGCGAGCGGATGGAACGCGAGCGCCGCAGGCGTCGCGAGACCCAAGCCGTCGATCACGCGCCCGCGAAAGCTCCAGCCGAGCGCGCCGATCTCCGGCGCGAGCAAGCTCGCGTCGGGGAAGCGCTCGCGCAGCGAGGCGCCGAGGCGGAGATAACGCTGCACGCGGAGGCCCGAGGCATACTCGCTCCACTTCGCACGGTCGTCGGTGAGGAAGCCCTTCGCGGTGAGCGCGGCCTCCAAGCCCGGACGCGCGCTACCGAGTGCGAGGACGAAGAGCGCGAGGAGGCGCGTGGTGGCGCTCGCCGCACCGAGTGCCAAAGCTCCACCGCAGAGCAGCGGCAAGAGATAGAGCGGGCGATACCAAGGGAAGATCAGCGTGCCTTGCGAGGCATAGGCGAACGCGAGCAGCACGCCGAAGCCGAGCACGGCCGCGCTCGTGCGCTCCGCGGGGATCAGGCGAACGAGGAGCACCAGCGCCAGCACCGCCGTGATCGCGAGCCAGAGGAGCCCCGCGCCGAGGCGCAGCGAGCGCGCGGCTTCCACGAAGTCGAGCTCGTAGACGATCGCCTTCGCGCGCACGCTCGCGGGCAGGAGATCGCCGTACCAGCCGAGCATCCATGCGGCGAGTGCGAGAAGAGCCGGAGCAGCGCCGAGCACGAGGGGCAACTTGGCGCGCGAGCCGCGGACGGCGAGCAGCGCGGCGGCGAGCCAGAGCGCCATCTCGAAGCGCGTCGCGAAGGCCAGGCTGCCCCAGATCCCGACGTGACGCGGGCGCTCGTCGCGGAGCGCCGTCGCCGAGCGGCACCAGAGCGCGAGTGAAAGAGCGCTCTCCATCAGCAACGCGGAAGGCGTGCTCGCCGCGAGCAGCACGAAGACGAACGCGAGGAGCGCCGAGGGGACCCAGCGGAAGCCGCGCGCGAAGAGGCCGAGCAGCGCGAGATGGAGCGCGCCGAGGGAGAGCCCCGTCAGCGCCACGGCCACGGAGACGGAATCGCAACCGAGCCGGATCCCCACGGCGAGGAGCAGCAACCAGAGTGGCGAGCTCGTCGCAGAGACCGCTTCGCCCAGGTTGTAGGTGGGCTCGCCGTGGTGAGCGAGGTTCTCCGCGACGCGGAGATGCAGGAACGCGTCGTCGGCGGGCAGCACCGCATAGAAGAGATGCTGCGCGAGCAAGAACGCGAGCGCCGCGGCGGCGAGCAGGGCCGCGAGGAGACGAGGGGCGCGGGCGTTGGGCAGCGGCATGCGGCGGCGGAGGAACCGAGGTGCACGATCCTCGCCGGTTCTCGCGAAGGCTGCCACTCGCGCGGCGCGTGCGGGCACCTGGCGTCGCCCGCGCGGCTCGCTATCCTGGCGCGCCGCCCGTCGGCTCCCCGCCACCGTCGTTCGAGCTCCCACGCACCATGGCCAAGACGACTCCTGCTCCGCTCCTCGCCCTCTCGCTCCTCTGCTCCCTCGCCCCGCTCTCCGAAGCGCAGCGCGGACGCGCGCGGGCGGACGGCGGCGCGATCTGGGCCTCCGACGGCGTGCATCTCATCCTCGACGACGGCAAGTGGATCGAGGCCGAGAGCGGCAAGGAAGTCGAGGTGCCGAAGCGCCCCGAGACGCCACCCGACCCGAACTCCGCCGCCGCGCGTCGCAAACGCTGCGAGGAGGCGCTGGTCGCGGCGTACGGCAAGGCCGTTCCGGCGAACGTGCTGCGCGGCGAGCGGCCAGGTTCGACGCTCCCGCGCGCGCCCCAGAAGCACACGGGCTTGCAGATGACCGCCGATGGCGCGCGGGCCGCGATCGTGATCGATGGCGCGCTCTACACCTGGAAGGACGGCGAGGCCGCGAAGAAGGTCTTGGCGAGCGGGCTCGAGGGCGTGCGGCACTTCGCGCTGGCACCCGATGGCTCCGCGACGGTCGGTATCGAGGGCTTCGATCTCTGGCTCACGCACACCGCTGACGGCAAGCGCCTGCGGCTCAGCGACGACGGCGGCGAGAACCTCTTCTACGGCGAGCTCGACTGGGTCTATCAGGAGGAGGTCTACGGCCGCGGCAACTTCCAGGGCGCGTGGTTCTCCCCGAGCTCGAAGTATCTCGCGTTCCTGCGCACCGACGAGAACGGCGTCGATACCTTCACCGTCGTCGATCACATCCCGAACCAGCTCGGTCTCGAGCACCTGAAGTACCCGAAGGCGGGCCGCATCAACCCGCGCGCGACGCTGCACTTCGCCTCCGTCGCCGACGGCAAGCGCGTCGCGGCCGATCTCTCCGCCTACAAGGCTGAAGACGAGATCCTGCTCGTGCGCGTCGACTGGACGCCCGACGGCAAGGAGTGCCTGCTCATGGTGCAGAACCGCGAGCAGACCTGGCTCGATCTCGTCGGCGTCGATCCCGCGACGGGGAAGGCGCGGAAGATCGTCTCCGAGCGTTGCGAGGACGGCTGGGTGAACCGCCTCGAGCCCGCGCAGTTCCTCGCCGATGGCAGCTTCCTCTGGGAGAGCGAGCGCACCGGCTTCAAGCACCTCTATCGCTACACGCTCGACGGGAAGCAGGTCGCCGCGGTGACGAGCGGCGAGTGGGAGGTGCGCGGGGTCCTGCGCCTCGACGAAGCCCAAGGCTGGATCGTCGTGACGGGCGGCGCCAAGGATTACGCGATTGGTCTCCACGCCTATCGCGCGACTCTGGATGGGAAGTCGCAGGTCCAGCTCACCGAGGGCCGCGGCTCGCATCGCATCGCGCTGAACGCCGCGGGCACGCTGCTCGTCGATTCGTTCACGCACCTCGAGAACCCGGGCGAGACCTGGCTGCGTCGCGCCGACGGCTCGACGGTGCGCTCGCTCGCGAAGAAGGAGGCCCCGGCGAACGCGGTCTTCCCGAAGTGGCATCAGATCCACGCGCGCGACGGCGAGCTGCTCGACGTCACGGTGACGCTGCCGAAGGACTTCGACGAGCAGAAGAAGTACCCGGTCTGGATCGACACCTACTCCGGACCGGACTCGGCGACGGTGCGCGACGCGTATCGCGGACCCGCGGCGGGAACTTGGTACGTCGGGCTCCAGTGCAACGTGCGCTCGGCGAGCGGCCGCGGCATGAAGTACACCAAGGCCTGCTACAAGCAGTTCGGCGTGCAGGAACTCCGAGACCTGGAGGATGCGGTCGATTGGCTCTGCAAGACCTTCCCCTGGGCGGACGCGAGTCGCGTCGGCATCACTGGCTGGAGCTACGGCGGGTTCATGACCGCGTTCGCTCTGACGCACAGCAAGAAGTTCAAGTGCGGCATCGCCGGCGCCGGCGTCTACGACTGGGAGCTCTACGACACGATCTACACCGAGCGCTACATGGCGACGCCGCAGCGGAACCCGCAGGGCTACGCGGCCTCGTCGGTGGTGAAGGCCGCGAAGGATCTCCACGGCCAGCTCCTCATCGTCCACGGCACGATGGACGACAACGTGCATCTGCAGAACGCGATCCAGTTCGTGCACGAGCTGCAGAAGGCCGGCAAGGCGAACTTCGAGCTCATG
>JAEUHW010000376.1 GCA_016793245.1 Planctomycetota bacterium | reverse complement strand
GTGCCCCAGGCCAAATTGCCGACGTAGAGCTTCTTACCCATGTTGCGTATCCGTCCTCTTCCAGTCTTCGCGCTGATCCCACTCGATCCAATCGGATACGTCAGGGTCGATGCGAGCCGGGCCGAGATGTGAAATGCCCGGTGTCGCCATCGACTCCGAGCCCAGGTCTCCGAGCATGACCGCTCGCCGCGCCGAAGCAAGAGCGCTCTCCAAAATCCTGGGCGTCCGCTCGGCTCGCTCGCGGGAGGTGCCGGGAAGGACCGCGAGCTGCCGGCCCGCGTATCGTGTAGCCCCGACTTCGGATGACCCCAGGGATTGCGGCTCGATCGGAGGCCCGGCCTTCCCCGTTCACGCCTCGCGCAGGAAGTCGTCGAGGGACCGCCGGAGGGTGGGGGACAAGGTCGCCCGGAGCTCGTCGAGCTGCCGTCGCTCCGAAGACGTCGGGGCTCCGCCGTTGCGCGCGAAGCGCCGGCGGAAGGCCAGCAGGAGCTGGCCTTGCAGCTCGCCGTCGAGCTCGGGATCGAGCTGATAGACCTCTCGCAGAGCCGTCCAGAACCCTCCGCGCTGCACCAGCATCGCGTACCTCTTCCGCGCCGTGCGCGCAAGGGGCCGCAGGGTCCTCAGCTCGTCGGCGCGGATGTTCCCGCCGTGTCGGCGGATCGCGCGGAACGCCGCCGAACGCAGGCTCGAAGCCGGATCCTGCAAGGCGGCGAAGAAGGCGAGGCGATGGCGTCCGAAGCAGCGCTCCCCGAGAGCTTCGAGCGCGGCGGCCCGCCCGCTGGTCGACGCGGCTTCGAGCGCGCGCACGAGCCGCGCTTCGTCGGCGGGATCGAGCGTCCGTTCCGGTGGAGTGGCCTCCGCCAGGCCGAGGAGCGCGACGGCCGGAGCGTGCGGGTGATCGCTCGTGAGCTCCGCGCGGTAGAGCGCGAGCGGATCGAGGCCGCAGCGCGCACGGGCGAGGTAGCGCGCGAGCTCGCGCACGTTGCGGTCGCGATCGAAGAGCGAACGCTGCACGACCTCCCGGAGCTCCGCGGCACCGGCGAGTTCCCCGCACCAACGCAGGCCCGCGAGGCGGAGATTGCCGGCGGGGTCGCCGAGCAGCTCGCGAGCCAAGGCCAGGATCCCGGCCGGCGCGCTCTGCGCGCGCTGCAGCTCCGCGGCGCGGAGGCGCAGGCGCTGCGTCGGATCGCGACGCAGACACGCGAGCGCCAGAGCTCGTAACTCCGGGCATTGGCTCGCGACACGTTCGTACCAGTCGAGACGAATCTTCGCCGCGGCTTGCGATAGTCCGCGCTCGATCTCCGGCCAATGTCCGGGAGCGTGGATCTCGGTCCAGAGCACCTCGGCGACGGCGCGCGTCTCAGGGGACTTGCTGCTGAACAAGCGCAGGACCATGCCTGGCGCGGAGAGGGCGCCCGCGAGCGTGGGCGCTTGGCCCCAGCGGCGGAGGCCGTCGATGGCGCGCGCTCGTATCTGCGGCACGTGATCGAGCGCGAGCCGCGCGACGTAGCCCCAGGCCCAGTCGGTTTCGGCGGCGCAGAGCGTGCGAAGTGCGGCTTCCCGCACCCAGCCATTGCCGTGCAGTGACGCAAAGGCGGCGAGCGCTGCGCCGTGCTCGACATCGATCTTGGCTGCGATCTCCGCAGCGATCCGCGCGTTGGCGGTGGCCCCGGTGCTCCAAGGCCCCCAGGCCAGGAGCCGGTGGCCTCGGCGCAGCATCGGTTGAAGCAGGGTATCGGCGCAGTCGAGCTGTGTTCGCGCCAGCGGCAGCAGGGCGCGCTGCGCCTCGCGGCGCACGAGCGGCGCCGAATCGAGCGCGAGCTCGAGGAGCACCGGCAGCGTTCCCAGCTCGGCCCGTGCGCCGAGCTCGGCGATGGCGGCGAGCAGGGGCGCAGGCGACGCGCGCGCTCGCTGCCAGGGCCAGCGCGCAGGCGCTCGTTCCACGAGCAGCGCGCGCACGCGCGCTACGGCGTGCTCTGCGCTCGGGGAGAGCGCGAGCGGCGAAGGCGGAGAAGCGCTCACGCGCGCGAATATAGCGAGCGAGCGCGTGGCGTGATGTTCCCCCCGCGGGAAGCCGGTGGATCGAGCTGCGTCGGACGGCGCCTTGCCCAACGCAGGAGAAGACTCCGATGCTCAGCGTCTTGCCGTTCCTACTCGCTCCGCTCTGCCTCTCCGCTTTCCAAGATCCCGCGGCCTCGCCGGCTCACGACTGGCTGCGCCGCGATGGCGATCGAGTCCACCTCGAAGTGCGCGCGGCCGAGCCGCCGACGCTCCTCGACCTCGTGCGCGCTTGCGAGCGCGTCAGCGGACCGCGCTTCTACCTCCAGCGCGGCGAAGAAGAGCAGCTCGCGCGCGAACGCCTGAGCGCCATCGCGCCGCTGCAGCTCCCGGTCGATCAGCTCTTCGCGCTCGTGCAGGGCATCCTCCGCGCGCACGACATGGCCTGTGCCGTGGTCGCCGAGGAACCGCAGCTCGTCGTGCGCGCCGTGCGTCTGCAGGGCGATGGGATCCACGCGGTGCGTGCTTCCACGCGTTTCCTCGACGAGAGCGAGATCCCGGCGCACGCCCGCGACCAAGGGCTGCTCTTCTCGACCTATCTACCGCTGCGGCACATCGAGGCCGCGCAGGCCGTGCAGATGCTCGCGCGCTCCTTCTCCAACAGCGCGCTCGAGGGCTTCGGCTCGCAGGGCGGCCCGAGCGGCGAGCAGGGGCTCTACGTCGTGGGCTTCGGTCCCACGCTCCAATCGATGCGGGAGCTGATCCGCCGCGTCGACGCGGCGCCGCCGGCGCTCGAGCTCGGCAACCTCCACTGCGAGGTGTGGCAGATCGAAGGCGCGTCGCTCCTCGAAGCGGTCGAAGCCCTCGTGGCCGCGGGCAACGCGCGCGAGGCCCACGCGTTCGTCGCGCAGGCCGCCGAGGGCGCGAAGCGCCTCGCGCGCTACCAAGGTCCCGCCAGCACCGGTCGGCCCGTGCGGATGAACTCGAGCTGGAGCGGCGACGAAGAGCGCTTCGGGGCGATCCTGGAGCTCCAGCCCGAGCTGGCCGAAGGCGGCGCGCTGCGCGTCGGCATCTCGCTGCAGGTGAAGGGCGAGTCGGCCCGCACCGGAATCGATGCGAGCATCGCCGGCTCGGCGATGCTCACGGTCGCGGGCATGCAGGTGCTCCTCAGCAGCTCTCCGCGCGGGGCGACCCTGCTCTTCGTCGGGCGCTCTTGACTCAGCAGCGCGTGCCCGCGGGATGCATCCGCTCGCGCCCGTCGATGTAGCGGTAGCGATGCTCCCCGGGTCCGGGGCCGGGGATGCGCTCCACCGCTCCGTTCGCCTGCAAACGCTCGAGCAGGTGGAAGACGACTTCGACCTGCTCCGGCGCGCCGATCTCCTGCGCGAGCTCGTCGGCCCGGTAGGCGCGCCCGTCGGAATCGCTGAGCGCTTCCTGCACTTGCGCCAGCACCGCCAGCACGCGCCCCGCGGCGCGCTTCCCGGCCTCCACGCCGGGCTGGTGGTAGGCATTGATGTGGACGAGCTGCGCGTAGAGTCCTACCGCGCGCTCGAAGAGCGCGATCAGCGCGCCGATCGCGCGCTCGTCCACGCGCTCCACCGAGATGGTGAGCGACTCGCGGCCTTGCTCGGCGAGCGCTTCGCGCGTCCCGAGCCAGAAGCCGAAGAGGTAGTCACCGGACGTGACCCCGGGTTCGACCTCCGCTCGCTCGGGGCGGCGGTCGCCGCGCGCGACGACGAAGGTGGCGAAGAAGTCGTTCCGCCCGTCGCGGAGCTGCTGCACGAAGGCGTGCTGGTCGGTCGAGCCCTTGTTGCCGAAGACGGAGAGACCTTGGTGCACCACCTTGCCGTCGAGGTCCTTCTCCTTGCCGAGCGACTCCATCACGAGCTGCTGTAGGTAGCGCCCGAGGAGCTCCAGGCGATCGCGATAGGGCAGCACGACCATGTGCTTCTCGCCGCGGCCCGCGCCGGCGTGGAACCACATCGCCGCGAGCATCGAGGCGGGGTTCGTCTGGAAGTCGCGGCGGCGCGTGAAGCGATCCATCTCGCGCGCGCCCGTGAGCAGCGCTTCGATGTCGAAGCCCTGCAGCGCCGCGGGCAGGAGACCCACGGCGGAGAGCACGGAGGTGCGCCCTCCGACCCAATCCCACATCGGGAAGATCGCGAGCCAGCCCTCGGCCTTCGCGAGGCGATCGAGCTCGGAGCCATCGCTGGTCACGGCGACGGCGTGCTTCTCGAAGCAGAGGCCCGCGCTGCGATAGCGCGCGGCGACCTCGAGCATGCCGTTCCGCGTCTCCTTGGTTCCGCCCGACTTCGAGATCACGAGCACCAGCGTGCGGTCGAGGCGCGCCTCGAGCCGGCCGAGCACGCGATCGAAGCCGTCGGGGTCCGTGTTGTCGAGGAAGTGCGCGCGCAGCGGGTCGTTGAGATCGGCGAGGGCCTGATCGACGAACTGCGGTCCGAGCGCGCTCCCGCCGATGCCGACGAGCACCAAGTCCCGGAACGCCTCGCCGCGCTCGCCGCGGATCTCGCCGCGATGCACTTTGCGCGCAAAGGTGCTCACCGCTTGGTGCGCGGCCTCGATCGCGGCGCGCGCCTTCTCCGGAGCGCGCTCCGGATTGCGCAGCCAGTAGTGGCCGACCTGCCGTCCTTCGTCCGGGTTCGCGATGGCGCCGCCCTCGAGCGCGTCGAGGGCGTCGAACGCGCGCGTGATCGGGCCGGCCATGGTCTCGAGCCACGAGGTCTCGAAGCGCATGCGCGAGACGTCGAGGGCGAGGCCTAGGGTCGGGCAGGTGACGAGGAGCGACTGGAAGCGATTCCAGGTCGAAGACGGAGTGGCGGGTGCCGGAAGCGTCATCGGGGGCGACCTCCGATAGCTCGGGCGTTGCGCGCAGACACACGGGGGCGGGGCCTGCGCTCGACGGACGGGAGCGGGACTCTACCGAGGAGGAGCAGCGCGCGCGGAGGCGCTCCGCTCCGCCGGGAGGGGGGGCCATGGTACCGATTCCCATGCCGCCTTCCAGGGGCCGCTGCCTCGCTCCCTCCTCTCCCTCCGACTATGCTCTGGCCATGAACCCCGAGATCGATCCGCAGGCCTCGCGCCACCTGGTGACGCGCGTGCAAGCCGGCGATCGAGCGGCGATCGATGCGCTGCTCGCGCACCACTTGCCGCGCTTGCAGGCGTGGCTGCGCGTGCGCATGGGCGGCGGCCTCGGTCCGCGCGAGTCGACGTCCGACGTCGTGCAGTCCGCCTGCCGCGAGGTGCTCGAGCATCTCGATCGCTTCAGCTACGAGGGCGAGGCCGGCTTCCGCTGCTGGCTGTTCAAGACCGCGGAACGCAAGCTGATCGACAAGCATCGCTTCCACCGCGCGGCGCGCCGCGACGCCGGCCGCGAAGCGCTGGGAGAAGGCGGGCGCTCCGACGCCGGCCTCGATGCCGTGATGGGCGATCTCGCGACGCCGAGCCAAGAGGCGATGGCGAAGGAGCAAGAAGAGCGCATCGCCGCCGCGGTCGATCGTCTCTCCGACGAAGATCGCGAGCTCTACGCGCTCTTCCACATCGCCGGTCTCGGCAACGCCGAGATCGCGGCCGAGCTCGGCAAGACCGAGGTCGCCGTGCGAAAGGCGAAGTCCCGCGTGCTGGCGCGGCTGGCGAGCATGCTCGGCGAGGCGTGAGTCGCCCACGGCGCGAGCGCTTCAGCGCGCCGCGTCGCGCACGTTCGTCCACGCCGAGCGCAGCGCCTGCTCGACTTCGCGCACGCGCGCCGCGACGAGATGCACCTTCGTGCAGCCCGCTCGTCCCCAGGCGCCGCGGAACGCCTCGAAGACCTCGGGCTGCGCCGCGATCCGCGCGGCCTGCTCCTCCGGCGGCAGCTTCACCATCGCCCAGGAGTCGTCCGCGGCGAGCGACGCGAAGATCTTGCCGCGCACGCGGAAGTCGGGATGACCTTGATGCGCGCCTTCCTCGACTTCGTCGAGCGCGAGCGCGGCAGTGCGGAAGCGCGCGGCGTCCATGCGGGGAGTTCCTCTTCGGGGAGAGCGGGCATCGTGACGCGCGGGTGAGGCGCTGCCAAGCTTCCCTCATGCCGCGCCGCTTCCGCGGCGGGCCCTGAGCTCACGGGGCGATGGCGCGAACTCCGTTCGTCGCCGCGACCGCCTGCGGAGCGCTCGGGTCGACGATCCACGCTTGGAGATAGACCACGGCACCGGACGCACCGAAGGGCCAGGTCGCCGCGATGTGCGCGGCGCCGAGCGCATCGGTGACGAACGGCAGCGCGATCTCGGGGAAGGGGACGAGCACACCGCCGAGCAACGGCAGGTTCGCCGCGCTGCGACCGAGCACCAGCACACCGGGCGCTCCCGCGGCCGCGTTCTCGATCGCGACATCGACGAGCGTTCCGCCGCGCAGAGGCCCGTAACCTTCGAGGACGGGGCGGCCACGGGCGCCACCGAGCGCGGTCCCTGCGAGCGACCAGGGTTCGGCGCTGGCGTCGCGATAGAGGCTGACTCGCAGCCGCTGGCTGTTCGTGGCTTCGTCGAGAGCGCACGCGACGAGCAGCGCGCGACCGAGGCCCGTGCGGAGGAGCGCGGGTGCGCCTTCGGCGCGAGGCGTGTCGAGGACCGGCAGACCATTCGGATCGAGCAGGGATCCGCTTCCATCGAGACGCGCGGCGAACACGTCCCCGAGACCAGGTTCGTATTCGAGGTGATCGCGATGATCGGCCCATGCGCAGAGATAGGCTCCGTCGAGATCCGCGGCCACGGGGCGGATCTGCGCGTGCGTGGCACTGCTCACGGGCAGGCCTTCGAGGGGATCGAGCGAGTTCCCTTGGAGGTCGATGCGGCGGGCGCGGACATCCGGGTGGGGCATGCTGCTCAGCTTGCGCTCGAAGATCAGCAGCGCGGAGTTTCCATCTCGACTCGCGCAGAGGCTCGTCTGCGTCGAGGAGTGGTACGCGAGACCGGCGGTGAACGGCGCCTGCGGTGTGCCATTCGCGAGCACGAAGACTCCGATCACGGTTCCGAAGACGACCAACCAGCGATCGCGCAGAGCGACGACGCGCGCACTGCCGCCCGCGCCGACCTGGATCATCTGGGGTGCCTGATCGAGCAGCGTCCCGGTGGGGCCATCGACGCGGCGGCAGCGCATCGCGGCTTGGTACTGCAGCGTCGGATGCTGGAAGCGCGCCACGACGAGGAAGCTCGAGCCGAGCGCCGCGACGCGCGCGCCGCTGCCCTCCATGACGGTGATCGGCGTCGCATCGAGGAGCGTTCCATCGGCGCGAACGCGCCGAGCGAACACGAGCGGCGGTGGGCCGCCGTGCGCATTGGTCTGCAGCGTCGTCCAGGTGACCAGGAACTCGGAGCCGTTCCACGCGACATCCGCTCCGCTCGTGGCGTGATCACCGGAGTAGATCTCGAACGGCTCGGGCTGCGCCGGCGTGCCTTCCGCATCGACGAGGCGGCCCAGGATGCGACGGCGCGCGGACTCCGCGCTCTCGTAGACGATGAGATAGCCGGTGTGAGCATCACCCGCGAGGCGCGGGTTGATCTGTGTCGGTGGCGAAGCGCTGACGTCGCGCGCGGCGCCGATCGCGCCGCTCGCGTCGAGGCGGGCGGCATGGATGTCGAAGGTGCCGGTGTTCCACGACGTGACCGTGGTAGCCGACCAGAGCACGAGAGCGGAGCCGTTGCCGTCCGCGAGGGTGATGCTCGGCACGCTGGTGCCGGGCGCCGCGATGAGCCTTGGGCTTCCTTGCGGCGTGCCGCTCGGCGCGACGTGCACGGCGTGCACCGTCGGCGCGGAGTCGATCGCGACGACCCACTGCGTGCCATCGAAGGCGCTCGCGAACGAGTAGACGCTGTTCAGCGCCGCGGGTACGACCAGCACGCCGCCCGCGATGGCGGGAACCGCCGCCGCCGAAAGCGGGGTCCCGCGCAAGCCGGAGTCGAACCACGTGACGTAGAAGTCGCTGCCGTTCGTGGCGACCGTGGGCCAGAGCCCGCGACCCGAGGCCAAGGTGGTCACCGTCGAAACCGGCTGCGCGGCCGCGTCGAGCGCTTGGGCTTCGATGCCGTTCCCGCCCCCGCGCGACCAGATGAGCATCCCGCGTTGCGCCGTCCCCGCCATCTCCGCCTGGATGGGAGCGCCGGTCGCGGCGTTGTAGGGGACCAGAGTGCGTCGCGCACCGAGCTGCCCCGCGCTCGACACCGTGCGACCGAAGAGCACGCTGTAGCCATTCGCATCGGTCCCATTCCAAGCGACGATCCACGACGGTCCTACGGCGGTGACGCAGGGCGAGAGCTCGTCGTAGTTCTCGTCGTTCGCGACCAGTAGCGCCGGCGAGTCGAGCACCGCGCCGCTCGCCGAGACACGCACCGCATAGATGCCGACGGAGCGATAGAAGGTCGTGGGCCTCGTGCTCTCGTACACGACGAGGAAGTGCGTTCCGTTCCAGGCGACGCGGGGGTTCGTCTGATCCCACGACGAGAGATCGATCGCGATCGGTGCGCTCGAGAGCGGCTGCCCGTGCTCGTCGACGAACGCGCCGTAGATGTCGCGGTTACCGGGAACACTGGAGCTGAAGTTCTGCCCGCCGTAGACCGAGTCGATCGCGCTCGAGCGATCGTCCTCCCACACGACGAGCGTGCTCGAGCCGGAGAACGCGGCGCGCTGTCGACCCTGGCTCTCGGCCGAGGCCGAGATCGCGAGATCGCCGCTCAAGGGGCGCGGCGGCGTGAAGGTCTGCGCCGCGGCGAAGGAGAGGGGGAACGCGGCCGCAGCCGCGAGAACGAGGGAACGAAGGCGGCTCATCGCGAGAGATCCTCGGGCGGCTCGGCGGAACGGAGAGGCAGGCGCTGCTCTTGGCAAGCAGCGTGCCGGACCCGTTCTCCGAGCCGAGCGGCCCTCGCGACGCCTTCGATCGCGCGTCAGAGCCCAGGAACTGGACTCCAGGTGCAGATCATCGTCAGGCGCAGGTCATCGTCCCGCGCCGCCGCTCGGCAGGCGATGGTCGCGGCAGACGAGCTCGCCGCGGCTGTTGCGCAGGTAGAGCAGGCCGTGTGAGAGCACCGGCGTCGTCCAGCACTTGCCATCCGGCAAGACCTGGGTGCGGAAGGTCGGCGCGAAGCTCTCGGGAGACGCGGGGGCGATCAGCAGCTCGCCCTTCTCGGCGAGCACGATCAAGCGGTCTCCCGCGACGATCACCGTGCCCATGCCGAGGCCGCGCTCGCTCCAGCGCGTGTTCCCCGCGAGATCGAGGCACTTCAGGATGCCGGCGTCGAAGCCGTAGAGATGCTCCTGGTGCAGCACGCAGCCGTTCATCTTGCTGCGCATCTCCTTGCTCTGCCACAGCACCTTGGGCGTCTTCTCGGCGAGCTCGAGCATCGCGCAGCCGAGCTCGTTGTAGCCGGTCGAGATGAACATCCGCTCGCCGATCGGGATCGGCGAGGCGCAGTTCACGTTGTACTGGCTCTTCCACTCGTGGCGTGAGAGCTCGGCTCCGCTCGCGCGATCGGCGACGACGAGCCCCGCCGCGTTGAACACCGCCAGGCACGCGCGACCCTTCCAATCGAACGGCGTCGGCGTCGCATAGGAGTAGCCGTAGTCGGGCGTCGCCCAGACGATCGCGCCGGTCGCTGCGCGCAGGGCGACCAGCTTGCCCACGTTGAGATAGAGGATCTCGTCCAGCACGAGCGGAGAGCTCGGCAGGCCGAACTCACCCGTCGAGACCTCGAGGTCCTTCACGAGGTCGCGTTCCCAGAGCACGCGGCCCTGCGCGAAGTCGAGCGCGAAGATCTGGCCCATGCGGCTCAGCGCGAAGACGCGCTCGCCCTCGACGATCGGCGTCGTCAGCGTGCCGCCCGCGTGCATGTTGTCCCACTTCTTCGCCGGATGCTCGTGGCGCCAGAGCTCCGCGCCGGTCGCGGCATCGAGCGCGTAGAGGACATCCACCGAGCGCTCCTCGTCGAAGCCGAAGGTGAAGAGCCGACCTCGCGCGATGGAGACGTTCGAGTAGCCGAGCCCGACCTGCTTCGACCAGAGCGGCTGCTCCGCGCCGCGGTCGCTCCAGCGCGTTTCGCGCGAGATGCCGTCGCGCTGCGGCCCGCGCCAGCAAGGCCAGTCCGCGCCATCGCCGAACAGCGCGGCGCAGGAGAGAGAGAAGGTGAGGGCGATCGAGAAGGACATCACTCGGGCTCCGGGTCGGAGTTCAGGGAACGCGCTGCACGATGACGACGGTGCGGTCATCGGGAGTCTGGTCGGAGGCGGCGAACGCGAGCGTGTGCTCATCGAGCGCTGCCGCGATGGCGTCGGGCGCCAAGCCGCGCGCGAAGGCGTCGAGCAGGCACTGCTGCACGCGCTCCTCGCCGAGCACCTCGCCATCCGGAGCGAGGGCCTCGAAGTAGCCGTCCGAGGCCGTGATCACCGCGTCGCCCGGCTCGAGTCGGACCTTCCAAGGCGCGAGCGCGGCGAAGCCCTCGTCGAGCACGCCGAGGGGGATCGCGTCGGCGCCCAGCGACTCGAAGCGCTGCGCGCGTGCACGATAGATCAAGATCGGCGCCTGGCCGGCGCAGATCCCGTGCAGCTCGTGGCGCGCGGTATCGAGGCGGCCGAACCAGGCCGTGACGAAGCGCCCGCTCGGCGCGTCCTCCACGAGCTGGCGATTGACGATCTCGACGGCGACGGCGAGGTCGTCGGTGAGCCGCAGCGCGGCGCGCAGCAGCGCGCGCGTCGCGGTGGCCTGCAGCGCAGGCCCGACGCCGTGGCCTGTCGCGTCGGCGACGAGGAAGAACGCGCCGTCGATCGCCTCGCTGGGCGCGTCGGTTCCGGCGATGCGGCCGCGGATCAGCGGGCCGTAGTCGCAGACGTCTCCGCCGCAGGTGAGAGCGGGGATCGTGCGCGCGGCGAAGACGTAGTCCGCGAGTGTCAGCGAGCGCTTCGGCTGCGCGGCCTGCTGGATCGCGCGCGCGGTCTCGAGCTCCTGCTCGAGCGCGGCGCGCGCCACGCGATCGGCGATCAAGTGCGCGCGCTTCAGCGCGATCGCGGCATGTGCGGCGAGCCCTGCGGCGAGCGCCTCGTCGCGCGCGTCGTAGAGCCCCTCGCAGCGGTTCAGCACCTGCGCCACGCCGATCAGCTCGCCGGCTTCGTCGAGCAGCGGGATCGCCATCGCGCTCTTCGTGACGAAGCCCGTCGCCGCATCGGTGGTGGAGAGGAAACGCCCGTCGCGCGCGACATCGTTCACGGTCGCGATCGCGCGCGATCGCGCGCACGCGCCGACGATGCCCTGCGAGAGCGGCACGCGGATCTCGCCGCGCGCGAGGCCATGTGCGGTGTGCGCGACGAGCTCCTGCTTCTCCGTGTCGAGCTCGAAGACCGTGGCGCGCTCGCTGTGCAGCAGATCGCGCAGCGCGTCGATCACGACCTGGAGCACCTCCTCCAGGTCGGCCGAGGCCGAGAGGCGACGTGCCACCGTGAGCAAGCGCTCCAGGCGCTCGTCGCGGAGCTGCGAGTCGTGCGGGTTCGTCGTCATCGAGTCCGAGCGGCAGGGAAGCGTCGAACGCTACGTGCATCCTCCGAGAGGAGCAAGCGAGCCTGCGCGGGCGCTTGTGCTCGCGCGGCCGGTCCGCGAGCATCGGCGCGGTTGTGGATGGTGGTGCAGGAGGCGCGCTCGTTCATGCGGTCACCACGTATTGCTTGGCTCTCGGGAGCGGCGCTCGTCGCCGTCGCCGTTCCTCTGCTGCAGCTCTTCGCGCGTCCGAACGCCGCGACCGAAGCGGCGCGGACGTCTCTCGCGCAGGACCCCGTGGCGCCGGGGCAGCCGGAGATGCTCGCGGGGCTGCCCGACTTCTTCTTCGACGTCCCCTCCTCGAGCGCCTGGCGCGCGCTGCGCGCCGAGCGCACGCCGTCGCCCCGCGAGCTGATCGTCGAGAGGGCGATCCCGATGGTCGACTCGACCGGCATCGAGGGCGAAGCGAGCGTGGATCTGCACTGCAGCACGGTGTGGCCGGAGCCCGTGCGCGCGGCTCTGATCGACGCCATCGACCGGCGCCTCGCGGTCTCCTGGCGGGATTCGGCGACGCCGCCGACGAGGCGTCAGATGAACGCTTGGCGCGGCGCCTCGTGGAGCGGGCTCCAGATCTTCGTCGTGGAGGTTCCCGGCCTGCCCTCGTGTCCCGACGATCTCGTGTGGACGGTGTACGACGCGGCGCGCGGCCGTGTCGCGCCGCCGGTGGTCCAGGTGCCGCACTTCAACGAGGACCTGGGCGAGCTCGTCGCGAAGGGGCTCTACGAGTGCGACCTCGACGCCGATGGGCGTCTCGAGATCGGTTTCCCCGACCTCCAGCACAACGGTACGGCCTCGAACGATTCGTTCCGCCGGTACTACCAGGTCGAGGAGGAGTCGCTGCGCCTCGTCGAGGTCCTCCGCTACCGACACGAGGAGTGGCTCTCGGTGGTCTCGCCGGGGGAGGACGGCAGCCTCCATCGCGTGCCGTTCTCGTCGAAGCCCGGAGAGCTCCGGCTCTTCGTCTACTACCGCAACCTGCGCTACGGCCAGGACCTCCTGCCCCTGGGAGAGATCGAGCTCGGGCGGGCGAGCGCGAAGGAGGTTTGGTCCGTGCGCGGAACGAGCTGCTGGCTGCCGGGGATGGAGGGCTACGTCGAGCTCTGAGGGAGCGGAGCTGGTCCGAGCCGGGGGCGCGCGTTCCGCCGCGGTAACGCGCCCCCTCCGTAGTTCCGCGTTCGCCGCGTCTTCCTGACGACTGGTTCAGGAGCTATAAGTCCTTGGCCTCGCGGAGCTTGGGCTGCATGTCCGGGGTCGGTCCCGCAGCGGCACGGCACGCTTTCTGCCAGCGCTGGGGTGCCGCGCCTCTCGCGGCCTCGCGTCCCGGCTCCGCCTCGCTGCTTCCACCAGCCCGCTCCCATGAAGCTCACGGTCGCCGCCTGCCTCGTCGCCCTGCCTCTCGTCGCCGCTCTGAGCTGCCGCACGTCGGAGCCGGAGGCCGCGGCGCCGCACCCGCCGGCCCGCACGACCGCGAAGCCGATCGCGCCTCCGATCGCTCTCGAAGGCAAGGCCTATGAAGCCGCGGCGAAGGTCGAGCTGCCGAAGCAAGCGCCGACCGAGATGCCGGGGCTGCACAACATCTATCGCCTGAGTCCGGACATCGTCTCGGGCTCCGAGCCCCACGGACACGAGGGCTTGGAGTCCATGGCGGAGATGGGCATCCGCACCGTGATCTCGGTCGACGGCAGCGCGCCCGATGCGGCGGCCGCGGCGAAGCTCGGCCTCCGCTACGTGCACGTGCCCATCCAATACAAGGGCATCACGAACGACGAGGTCGCGAAGCTGGTGAAGACCTTCCGCGAGCTCGAGCCGCCGTTCTACGTGCACTGCTTCCACGGCAAGCACCGCGGTCCCGCGGCCGCAGCGCTCGGCCGCGTCGCCCTCGACGGAGCGCCGCGCGATGTCGCGATCGCCGAGATGCGCCAATACTGCGGCACCGCCGGAACTTACGAAGGGCTCTATCAGGTGATCGCGAAGGGCGCGATCCCGAGTGAAGAGGAGACCGCCGCGTTGCGCTACGACTTCGCTCCGGTGCACCAGCCGAAGGGCATGGTCGGGGCGATGTCGGTTCTGGCTCGCGCGCACGACAACGTCGCCGACGCGATGAAGCGCGAGTGGGCCGCCGACGCCGCGCACCCCGATCTCGATGCGCTGAACGAGGCCGAGAAGCTGGAGCAAGCGTTCGCGGCCGCGTTCGCCCTGGACGAGACGCAGCAGGGGCCGGCCGATCAGAAGCAGTGGTTCGAGCGCTCGAGCGCGGAGAGCAAGAAGCTGGTCGAGGCGTTGAAGCGCCTGCGCGCGGGAGAGGCGGCGGCTGGAGAAGAAGCCAAGCAGGCCTTCAAGGCGGTGAAGGGGCTCTGCACGGAGTGTCACTCGGTGTATCGGAACTGAGCGCGAGCGCGACCTCCGCGCTCACTCTTTCGTCGCAGGCAACGCGGCGAGCTCCTGCCGCCACCGCTCCGCGTCCGCGGCTCTGCCCGCTCGTTCCGCCACGAGAACGAGCTTCTTCAGGACGCTGCCGAGGAAGCCGCTCGGCACTTCGAGGCGCTCCTCGAGCTCCCGTGCGCGCAGCAGCAGAGCTTCGGCTTCAAGGAGCTCCTCGCGCGAGATCAGGATCGCGGCCAAGGAGTGAGCGCAGGCGATGACGCGGAGAGGGAATTGCCCGGCGCGGTTCTTGGCGCCGAGCTCTTCCAGCAGGCGTCGGAAGCGCGGCTCGGCTTCCTCGAGGCGGCTGGACTGCATCCAAAGCGCGGCCTGCGAATAGCGGAGTTCGTAGAGGTGGGGGTGCTCTGCGCCAAAGATCTCGAGGACGCGCGTCTCGAGCTCGGCGTACTGCGCGATCGCGCCAGCGAGGTCGCCGCGTTGCTCGCGGATCGCCGCGAGCGCGCTGCGGGAGCTGATATGGGCAGGGTGATCCCGGGGCAGCGTGAGCTCGCGCTGGCGCACGGCCTCTTCGATCCAGGGCGTCGCCTCCTCGAAGCGCTCGCGCAGCCAGAGCGCATACGCGAGCTCGTGCATGCTCTCGGCGATGGCGGGGTGCGGCGCGGTGTGGATCCGCTGGCGCTGGCTCAGATGCTCGCGCGCGAGATGCTCGGCCTCTTCGAATCGACGGGCCGCGATGGCGACCTTGCCGAGGAGCAGCAAGGCGATGGCGACCTCTTCGTGCGGCTGCTGGCCGAAGAGGGCGCGGCGCTGCGCGAGGCTCTCCTCGAGGAGCCGCTGCGCGCTCGCGAGTTCGTTCTCTCCGAGGGCGCTCTCGCCGAGGGAGAGCGTCGCGTTCGCTCGCACGAGCTCGCGCGTCGCGCGGTCGTCGAGCGCGTCGACACCTTCGAGCACTCGCTCGGCCAATGCTCGAGCTTCGCGAAAGCGCCCCGACTTCTGCAGGCGGAACGCGAGGTCCAAGCGCGCGCGCTGCGCGTACTCGTCCTCGAGCTTCAGCTCGTCGCCGAGGCGAACGGATTCCCCGAGGTGGCGCTCGGCGAGGTCGGGGTGGCCCAGCGAGTGGTAGATGGCGCCGAGGAAGGAGTGCACGCGCTGGCGCAGCTGCGGCTCGGCGTCGAGGCGCCGATCGAGCGTCGAACCGATCGCGTCCAACGCCTCGCGCAGCGTGGGATCGGCCCGTGTAGCGCGCCCCGGATCGACGCGCAGGAAGGTCTCGCGGATGAAGCCCACGAAGCGCTCCGCGCTCTGCGCTTCCAGGCGCGCGCGGTCGCGCTCGCGGTCGGCGCGCCCGGCTTCCGTCTTCGCGCGCTCGGCTTCGCGCGAGGCCTCGAGGGCGAACGCGAAGGCGAACGCCGCACCCGCGAGGAGCGCCAGCGCGGCGCTCGTGCTCGCGGCGACGAGCGCCACATGGCGCCGCGCGAACTTGCGCAGCACGTAGAGCGCCGAGGGGCGGTGCGCGAGCACGGGCTCGTGCGCCAGGTAGCGCCGGAGATCCGCCGCGAACGCTCCCGCGCTCTCGTAGCGCCGCGGGCGCTCCTTCGCGAGCGCCTTGCTCACGATGTTCTCGAGATCGCCCCGCGCGGCGCGCACCACGCGGCCGATCGGCGCCGGCTCGAACTCGCAGAGATGGCGCAGCGCGGCGGTTAGCCCTTTGCCGCCGAGCTCGTAGGGCGGCCGACCGGCGATCAGCTCGTAGAGCAGGACGCCCAGCGAGTAGACATCGGCGCGCACATCGATGTCGGGATCGCCCTGCGCCTGCTCGGGGCTCATGTAGGCGAGCGTCCCGAGCACTTGGCCGGCGCTCGTGAGCTGCGAGCGATCGTCCGCGCCCTCGAGCTCCCGCGCGATGCCGAAGTCGAGCACCTTCGGCTCGCCGAGCTCCGTGACGAGGATGTTCGCGGGCTTGAGATCGCGGTGGATGATGCCGCGCTGATGCGCGTGCTGCACGGCGTC
>JAEUHW010000279.1 GCA_016793245.1 Planctomycetota bacterium | reverse complement strand
AGGTCCGCGACGACCGCTCCGCCAGCCCTCCGGCGAAGCAAGCGCCGCGCCCGCCGCGCGTGCACGACGTCGAACGACATCGCGCCTCGACGCGCGTACCACGTCGAATGCGAATCGAGAGCGAGCGCGGCGGTCACGTCGCTTGCATCGCCTCCGGATGCGGCTTCGCTACGTCGAAAGACAGCGTGCGCCGTTTCGGAGCCCGCGGGAGGCGGGGGCTCCGAAACTCATGCTACGGGAGAGATCGGACATCGATGCGAGAACTGCGTCGAGAGACATCGGTTCGTCGCCCGCGCGGCGCAGCGAGATCGATCGCGAACAACGTCGCTCTATCAAGATTCCGACTTGCTAGGAAACCCAAGACGCCCCTTCTGCGTTCTACATGCTGGAACGACAGCGAGGAAGGCGACGCGCAATGAGGCAGAGGACCCGACATGCGCCGCAAGGATCAACAGCTCGCGTTCGACTTACGTGAGCATGGCGGCAAGAGGACGGGCGCGGGACGGAAGCCGAAGAACGCTGAGCCCGGCATGCCGCACCGTCAGCGCTCGAAGAAGAAGCGCGGCGAGCCGCTGCACATCACCGTGCGCCTCGCCGATGGTCTGCCCTCGCTTCGCCGCGGCGGCGCAGCGACGCTCGTGCTCGCGGCGCTCAGCGCGAGCAGCGACCGCCACGGAATGCGGATCGTCCACTACTCGATTCAGCGGGATCACCGGCACATGCTCGTCGATGCCGACGATCGCGAGTGCGTCGCACGCGGCATGAACGCGCTCCTGAGTCCGCTCGCCCGCGCGCTCAACAAGCTCTGGGGACGCCGCGGCAAGGTGTTCCCCGAGCGCTATCACGACGAGGTGATCTCGACGCCCACGCAGGCTCGCAATGCGCTGCGCTACGTGCTGCAGAACGGCAAGAAGCACGGCGTCGTGCCTCCATCGGCGTTCGATCTCTGCTCGAGCGCGCCCGTGTTCGATGGTTGGAAGGAGCGCCCGTCGATTGCCTCGATTCCAACGGCACCAGTGGTGGCCGCCGGCGCGCCCGCCTCGACCTGGCTGCTTGCCACCGGCTGGCGCCGCCACGGCCTGCTCGACATCCACGAGCTCCCGATCGCCGAGCACGCCGGTCGACCTCGAGCGAACGTAGCCGAATCAAGACGCCGAGCGACCTCGCGCTGACGCGCTCGACCCTACCGCCGCGCGGGCGTGGAACCCCGTGTCCATCGACGTCGTTCTCGCGTCGACGTCCGAACGCATCCATGAGCATGAGTTTCGGAGCCCCCGCCTCCAGCGGGCTCCGAAACGGCGCACGCTGTCTATCGACGAAGCGGAGCCGCGCCCGGAGGCGCAGCAAGCGACGTGCACGACGCGCGAGGCTCCGCGTTTCTCGCTCGCGTCGAACGCGCGTCGACCTTCGACCTCCATCGACGCGTTGGGCGCGCGTCGGGCGCGGCGTTTGCTTCGCCGTAGGGCTGGGCGTAGCGCATGCGCGGTCGTGCGCTCGAACGCCTCTCGCTTCTCGCCTTCACGTGTGCGCCCACGCGATGGACGAGTCGACGCGCGTTCGGCACCCGAACCTAAAGCGTGCGCTAACACTCGAACGCGAGAACCGAGACGACCGCTCCGCCAGCCCTCCGGCGAAGCAAGCGCCGCGCCCGCCGCGCGTGCACGACGTCGAACGACATCGCGCCTCGAAGCGCGTACGACGCCGAGTTCGACTCCCGAGCGAGCGCGGCGGTCACGTCGCTTGCATCGCCTCCGGATGCGGCTGCGCTACGTCGAAAGACAGCGTGCGCCGTTTCGGAGCCCGCAGGAGGCGGGGGCTCCGAAACTCATGCTACGGGAGAGATCGGACATCGATGCGAGAACTGCGTCGAGAGACATCGGTTCGTCGCCCGCGTGGCGGTAGGGCGACAGCGCTGCTCATCCGCACCGCTGAGATCGGACAGCGAACAACCTCGCTCTATCAAGAATCCGACTTTGTATGAAACCAAAGACGTTTGCTCTGCGTTCTACATGCTGGAACGACAGCGAGGAAGGCGACGCAGAACGAGGTAGAGGACTCCACATGCGCCGCAAGGATCAACAGCTCGAGTTCGACTTCCGTCAGCATGGCGGCAAGAGGAAGGGCGCGGGACGGAAGCCGAAGAACGCTGAGCCCGGCATGCCGCACCGTCAGCGCGCGAAGAAGAAGCGCGGCGAGCCGCTGCACATCACCGTGCGCCTCGCCGATGGTCTGCCCTCGCTGCGCCGCGGCGGTGCAGCGACGCTCGTGCTCGCGGCGCTCAGCGCGAGCAGCGTCCGCCATGGAATGCGAATCGTCCACTTCTCGATTCAGCGGGATCACCTGCACATGCTCGTCGAGGCCGACGATCGCGAATGCGTCGCCCGCGGCATGAATGCGCTGCTGAGTCCGCTCGCCCGTGCCTTGAACAAGCTCTGGGGCCGCCGTGGCAAGGTGTTCCCCGAGCGCTATCACGACGAGGTCATCTCGACGCCGACGCAGGCGCGGAACGCGTTGCGCTACGTTCTGCAGAACGGCAAGAAGCACGGCGTCGTCGCGCAATCGGCGCTCGACCTCTGCTCGAGCGCACCCGTGTTCGATGGCTGGATGGAGCGCCCGTCGATCGCCACGATCCCAGCGGCGCCATTGGTGGCCGCCGTTGCGCCCGCCGCGACCTGGCTGCTCACGACCGGCTGGCGCCGCCACGGCCTGCTCGGCATTCACGAGCTCCCGATCGCCAAGCAGGCCGGTCGACCTCGAGCGAACGTCGCCGAGTCAAGAAGGCGAGCGACCTCTCGCTGACGTGCAAGAAGCACGGCGTCGTGCCGCAAGTGTCGCTCGACCTCTGCTCGAGCGCGCCCGTGTTCGATGCTTGTAAGGAGCGCCCGTCGATTGCCTCGATCCCAACCGCGCCAGTGGTGGCCGCCGTCGCTCCCGCCTCGACCTGGCTGCTTGCCACCGGCTGGCGCCGCCACGGCCTGCTGGGCATTCACGAGCTCCCGATCGCCGAGCACAACGCTCGATCGCGAGCGAACGTCGCCGAGTCAAGACGGCGAGCGACCTCTGGCTGAGGCGCTCGACCGCGAGCGAACGTCGCCGAGTCAAGAAGGCGAGCGACCTCGTGCTGACGCGCTCGACCCTACCGCCGCGCGGGCGTGGAACCCCGTGTCCCTCGACGTCGTTCTCGCGTCGACTCCCGAACGCACCCATGAGCATGAGTTTCGGAGCCCCCGCCTCCCGCGGGCTCCGAAACGGCGCTCGCTGTCTATCGACGAAGCGGAGCCGCGCCCGGAGGCGCAGCAAGCGACGTGAACGACGCGCGAGGTTCCGCGTTTCTCTCTCGCGTCGAACGCGCGTTGGCATCCGACCTCCATCGACGCGATGCGCGCGCGTCGGGCGCGGCGCTTGCTTCGCCGTAGGGCCGGGCGTAGCGCATGCGCGGTCTTGCATTCGATCGCCTCTCGCTCCTCGCTCGCACGAGCTCGCAGGTTCCTCCGCGACTCCTCGACTCCTCGACTCGTTCACGGGCGGACGTCGCACCAACCCCGCGGCGTCTGCGCTCCATCAGCGGGAGACGCGATGGAACTCCTCGCGACCTGGCGGGCGCGTCGGAAAGCAATTCCCTGCGCTCTGCGTGGGGCTGTGCCGACAGATAGGGCATCTCCTCCTTCTATGCGCAGGGGGCTCCGCCGGGTGTCCGGCGGGGCCCCCTTTTCCATTCCCGGACGGACCTCGGATACGAAGGCGCAAAAGAGGCTGGAAAGGAAGGCGCAAAGTGTTCCCGCCGCTCGAGGTCGGGGGCCCTCGCGCGCGATAAGGGAGCATCTCCTCCTTCTATGCGCGGGGGGGCCTCGGCCGCGTCGGCCGGGGCCCCCCTTTTCCATTCCCATCGCCTGCGGTGCGGTGGGGCGCGGGCCTGGATCGCGAGCGCGGCCCGCTTAGGATGCTCGGGCGGTCCGCGGTGGAGGACCGCCGGACGCGGCGGGCGAGCATGGCAGGAAAGGCGAGCGCTGGAGTTGAGGCGAGCGGCGGCTTCGAGCCGGCGCTGGAGGCGCGTCTCGCGGCGGATCGGCGGAGCTTGCGCCGGGAAGCGCTCGTGGCCGTGGTGGTGCTGGGCGCGCTCTGTCTGGTCATTCGCGGGCTCCGCGACGGCGGGAGCGCGCTCTGGCCGCTCCGCCTCGAGCTTGTCGCCGCCTTGATGTTGTCGGTGGCCCCGGCGCTCGCCGTCCTCGCCTTCGCGCGCTGGCTCCCGAAGCGCGTGCGGCGGATCGAGCGGCTCGATGCCGAGCTCGAGGCGCGGGGAGCGCTCGTCGCCGCGACCGAGCTGCCGCGCGAGGGCCATGCTCCGGTCGGGCGACTGCTCCGCCGCGCCTTCGCGCGGCGCCTCGCCGCGCCGCTCCCCGTGTCCGCACTCGGAGAACGCCGCGCGCGCCGGCGCGTTCGTCTGCTGCGCTGGGCCCTGCTCGCGCTCCTGATCTGGCTCTGGCTGTGGTTGGCGCGCCTGCTCTTCGGGCCGGAGGGACCCGCGCCGCGAGGTGCGGAGGGAGTGCTCGTCGGCCCGCGTTCGGCGCAGATCGGAGCTGGGAGCGCGAACGATGCGGAGCCCGAGCGTTCGGCTGCGGAGAGCCCCTCCGGGGCGCCGCAAGAGGAGCCCTCGAGCGCGAGCGAAGGCGAACGTGAGGAGCCGCCCGAGACGCCGCGCGGCGGCGCCGAGCAGGAGCTCCCGAAGGAACCCGAGCGTCGCCTCGAGGATTTCTTCGTGCGTCTTCGCGAGCAAGGGGGAGGTGCCGCGGAGCGCGAGCTCTGGGTCGTTCCGACGAGCCCGGCCGAAGACGGCGCCGAACCGAGCGAAGCGGGAGCCGGCGGCACGAGCGACGTCGAGTCGCGAACGACGCGACCCAAGCTCGCCGGCGCGGATCTCCTGGAGCTGAAGCGCGCGGCCGAAAAGGCGACGCTGCCCGCGACGCTCGGCGAGCGCGAACGCGTGTGGGTCGAGCGCTACTACGCCGCGCTGCGGAAGCTGCCTTGAGCGAGCTCGAGCCCGCCCCCGCGCGCACGCCGAACGCGCAGCTCGCGCTGCCGAGCAGCGAAGTGCGTCAACGCGTGCAGTGGCTCGTGCGCGCGGCGCGGCGTTTGCCGCTCGCCGCGCACGATCCGCGACCGTCGCGCCGCCGACCGCTGCAGGAAGGCGGCCTCTTCCGCGAACATCGGCCCTACGTCGCGGGCGACGAAGCGCGCAGCGTCGATTGGCACGTCTACGCGCGCCGTCGCGAGCTGGTGGTGAAGCGTACGGAGCCCGACGAGCGCGCGCGCTTCGGACTCGTGCTCGATCTCTCGAGCTCGGTCCTCGCGTGCGGCGCGGAGCGCGAGCGCATGCATCGGCTGCTCGCGCTCGCCCTCGGCAGCGTGGCGCTCGCGCAGGGGCACGGCGTCGTGCTCTTCGCCCTCGGGGCGAACGGGGTCGCGACGCAGGCCTTCGAGGATCCGGCCTCTCTCGAGCTCTTCGCGCGCGCCTGCGCCGGCACGCCGAGCGGCGGGAGGAGCTCTCTCGGAGACGTCGCCGGCGCGAGCGAACGCCTCGCGCGGCGCCCGAAGTCGTGGATCGCGATCAGCGACTTCCTTCCGCTCGACCAGCTCGAGCGCTTCTTGCGGGGTGCTGCCGGCGGCGCCTGCTGGCTGGTGCAGCCGACGGCGAAGCGCGATCTCCTTCCTCTGCGCCTCGGCCTGCGCCGCATCGCCGATGCTGAGCGCGGCGGCGCCCGCTGGGTGCTCGTGACGCGCGGCGTCGCGAAGCGCTACGGCGCGCTCGTCCGCGCGCAGCGCGAGCGCTTCTCGCGCATCGCGCGCGAGCGCGGCGCGGCAGCGTTCGAGGTCGATGAAGAGGAGCCCTTCGAGCTTGCCGCCGCGCGCATCTTGCGCGGTACGGTTCACCGCGGAGGTCGCTCGTGAGCGCGTTGGCGTTCGCCGCGAGCGATCTCGTGCTCGAGCGACCCGTGTTCGCCTGGGGCGCGCTCGCGCTGCTCGTCGCTCTGCTGCTCTTCTCTCTCGTGCGTCGTCCACGCCACGTCGCCGTCGCGAGCTCCGCTCTCTGGGAGCAAGCCCTCGCGGGCTCTCCGGCGAACCGCGCGCTGCCGCTCGTGCGCACGCTGCGCGCGTTGCTCGCCGGTGCGGCGTTGCTCCTCTCGGGCGTCTTGGCCGCGGGGCCACACGAGCGCACGCGCGGTCCGCTCGCCTGGATGCTGATCGTCGATGCGAGCCCTTCGATGAGCGCGCGCGAAGCCGATGGGCGCACGCGCCTCGAGCTCGCGATCGAAGCCGCCGAGCGCTTCGCGCAGAGCTTGCCCGCGCACGATCGCTTGGAGCTCTTGCTGGCCGGCGATCCTCCGCGGCTCCTCTGCGCGCCGGGCTCGCCGCGCGCCGTCGTGCTCGAGTCGCTGCGCGCGATGGAGATCGAAGCGCCCGAGGCCGATCTCGTGGGCGCGCTCGAGATCGCCGCGCGGGCGAAGCTGCATCCGGTGGTGTTCGGCGACGGTGCGGGGGCGCGCGGCGCGCTGCCGAGAGGTGCCGGAGTTCGCCTCTTCGGCGTTGGCGAAGCCACGGCGAACCGCGGGTTCGTAGACTTCGAGCTCGAGTCGGAATGGCCCGCCGCACCCGTCATCCGCTGGGCGCTGGAAACGAGTGGTGGAGCGAACGCGCCGAACGAGCTCGAGCTCGTCGATCCGCGCGGGCGCGTGACCAAGGTCGCGCACTACGCGAGCTCTTCTCGCGGCAGCGCCGAGCTGCCGCACTGGGGTGGGGGCCTCTGGACGCTGCGCTGCGCGTCGCCCGATGCGCTGCCCTTCGACGATGCGCTGCGCTTCCATCTCGATGGGCTCGCGCCGCGCGCGATCGCGCTGCGGCCGCGACCGGACCGCGCCGTTCATCCCGCGCTCGCGGTCGCGTTCGAGCTCGCGGCACAGACGTTCGAAGTGCCTCTGCGCTGGCTCGCCGCCGACGAAGCGCCGGGCGCGGACGAAGTGCTCGTGCAGGACGGCGGCGCGGTCCGCGAAGCGGAGCTCCCCGCCGTCGGCGCCTTGCTCTTCGGCGCGACCTTGGAGCCAATCGTCGTGGCCGACGCCGCGAGCGCCGTCTCCGATCCGCCCTCCGCGAGCATCGTCCGCGTCGAGAGCGACCGCCCGGCGCTGCGCGGTCTCCCGCTCGATCGTCTGCGCGTGCGCCGCGCTTCGCTCCGTCTCGCGCCGGACGCCGCTGCGGAGAGTTGGATCGCGGGTCCCGATCGACCGCTCCTCTACTCCTTGCGCGCGGGAGCGACGCGCATCATCGGTACGACCTTCGACCTCCGCGAGAGCAACGCGCCCGCCGAGCCGAGCTTCGCCGTGTTGGTGCACCGTCTGCTGCTGGAGCTTTCCCAGCCCGAGGAACCGCGGCCCGCGTTCTTCCACGCCGGCGCTGCGCCTGCCCCATGGATGCGCTCCGCCACCGATCTCGTCGCCGGGGGCGTGCTCCGAGAACGCTGGCCTGCGCCGCCCCTCGCGCTCCCGGCCATTCTCCCGCGCGAAGGTCTGCACGAGCTGCGCGGGGCATCCATCCCGATCGAGCTCCTCGATGCCGAAGCGAGCCAGATCGCGCCGGGGTGGTCCCCGGGGTGGGCGGGCGACGAGCCCGAGCGTCCTGCCGAAGCGCAGCCGCTCGGGGTGCTGGTCGCGGCATTGCTGTTCCTCGTGCTGTTGCTGCGGGCGGGGATCGACTTGCTGGTGGTGGCGTGAAGGGCGCACTGGACCATTTGCAATTTCGAAGGTGGCCTCGAGCAGGCACTCCACGGCAGCCAGAATTCCCACCCAGATCTGAAGGGCCCCTTATGCGATCGCGAGTGGGTCGTTAGGCTCGGCTCTCCGCGTGCGCCCCTCGTCCGGCGCCCGCGACCCGTCCCGCCCCGCCGCCGGGGCGCGCCCGCGCGGCGCGCCTCCGCGGAGCCCCGAGGATCCCGTGAGCTCTGCTCTGCCCTCCGATCCCGTCGTCGTTGCGCCGCAGGCGCCCTCGAGCTGGCTCGTGCCGCGGGAGTTCCCGGCGGCGACGATCCGGCGCGGGAGGATCGGTCTGGCTCTCGCGCTCCTTGCGTACGGGCTCGCGACCTGGCTCTGGTTGCCGCATGGCATCGGCTACTCGTGGCGCGAGTGCGACACGCAGGCGATCGCGCGGAACTTCCTCGTCGACGGCTTCGATCCGCTGCATCCGCGCGTCGATTGGCGCGGGACGACGCCGGGCTACGTGGAGTGCGAGTTCCCGCTCTATCAGCTCATGATCGCGACGACGCTCGCCGCGATCGGCGACGTCGATGCGGAATGGCCGGGGCGTCTGATCTCGATGCTCTCGGTGATGCTCGGCGCGCTCGCGCTGCATCGCTTGCTGGAGCGCCGCGCCGGGCCCGCGGGAGCGCTGGCGGGGGGGATCGCGTTCCTCTGCACCGGGAGCGCCATGTTGATGGGCACGCGGGTGATGCCCGATGCGCTGAGCCTAGGGCTCGGCGTCGCTTCCCTCCTGCCCTTCGTGCGCTATCTCGCGACGGGCAGCGGAGTCGCGCTCGCGTTGTCCTCGGCGGCGTTGGCGCTCGCGGCGCTGCAGAAGCCGCTCGCGCTGCAGCTCGGGCTGCTGCTCTTCGCGTGGACCGCGCTGCTCGCGCCGCGGCGTCTGCGCGAGCCGCGGCTCTGGATCGCCTTCGCCGCCGTGCTGGGCGTCGTCGGGGCCTGGCTCGTGCACGGCAAGAACCTGCACGCGGAGACCGGCCTCACCTTCGGCGTGGTGAGCGGCGGCGACACGAAGTTCCCGGCGCTCGAGCACTTCACGAAGCCCGAGATCTACGTGCAGCTCGGGAAGACCACGGCGCAGTACGGCTTCTCGATGCTGGCGGGGCTGGCACTGCTCGCGCTGCTCGCGAAGCGGCAGTTCGATCGCTCCGATCTCGCGTGGCTCGGAGCGGTGGCCGTCGGCTTGTTGGTCAGCTTGCGCTACAGCTACAGCTCGAGCATGGGGCCGCACTACCACGCGTTCGCGGCGCTCGCCGGCGCGTGGTGCATCGCGCGCGCCTGGCCCGCGCACGCCGCGGGCTGGCAGTGGGCGGCGCTCGTGCTGCTCGCGTCGGCGCACGCCGGCTGGCGGCTGGAGGTGGAGCAGCGCGTCCGCCACTCCGTCGTCGCGACGCCGGTCATCCAAGTGGCGGCGGAGGTTCGAGGGGTGCCCTCTCCGAAGCCGCTCGCCGTGGTGCGCGCCGAGAAGCCGCGCTTCGATCCGCTCTGGCGCCGCACGAACAACTACGAGGACCCGCGCTTCCTCTATCAGTCGCGCCTTCGCGGCTGGGTCGTGCCCGTCGACGGCTTCGACGAAGGCACGCTGACCGAGCTCCACGGCCGCGGCGCGCGCCTCGTCTACGATCCTCTGCCGGAGCAGAACTCGCCCGAAGTCACGCGTTGGCTCGACGAGCACGGCGAAGTGTGGATCGATCGCTTCGGGGTGCGCGTGCATCGCCTGCACGAGCGCCTCTGAAACTCGCGCGCGCCCGTCTACGAAATCCGATTCCACACTGGAGTGAGCGCGGTCGGCGCGGGACAGTCTGCGCGCGGTAGCGTTCACCTCCGTCGGTGCGCGCGCCGCGGAGGAACCGCGGATGGGAGTGCTGAGACTCCTGCTCGCCCTGGCCGTCGTGGCGGATCACGCCGGACCGCCTGGGGGCATCGCTTGGCTCGCGCTGACCGGCGCGCCGACCGCGGTGCAGTTCTTCTACGTGATCAGCGGCTTCTACATGGCGCTGATCCTGAACGAGAAGTACTTGGGACGGGGCTCGTATCGCGCGTTCGCGCAGAGCCGTCTCCTGCGCCTGGTGCCGATGTATGCGGTCGTGCTGCTCGGCACGCTGGCTCTGGGATTCGCGCTGCAAGTCGGCGGCTTCTGGATCGAGCCCTTCGCGCGGTGGCGCGAGCACGGCGCCGCGATGCCGCTCCTCGATCAGCTCGCGTTCGCGTTGGCGCACCTCGGCATCGTGGGCCAGGACCTGCTCTCGTTCGCCGCGGTCGATCCCGCGACGCACGCTCTCTACGCGACCAGCGACTTCCATCGCGAGCCGCTGCCGGCGTGGCAGTTCCTGCTCGTGCCGCAGGCGTGGACCGTGGCGCTCGAGCTCTGGTTCTATCTGCTCGCACCGCTGCTGGTGCGCCGCTGCGCGCGCTTCCTCGTCGCGCTGATCGCCGCGAGCTTGGCGCTCCGCGCCGCGCTGGCGTTCGGCCTCGATCTGCGCCGCGATCCGTGGAGCTATCGCTTCTTCCCGTGCGAGCTCGCGCTGTTCCTCTCCGGCAGCCTCGCCTATCGCGGCTATGTCCTGGCGCAGCGGCGCGGCTGGCTCACCGCGCCCGCGTGCGCGTTGGCGACGGCGGTGATGCTGGCGATCGTCCTCGGTTATCGCGGGCTGCCGGAGGTGCTGCAGACGAAGAAGCTCGGTCTGTCACCTCTGCTGCCGCTCGTGCCCCTGCTCCTCCCTTGGGTCTTCGAGGGGACGCGGCGAGCGCGCTTCGACCGCGCGCTGGGCGAGCTCTCCTATCCGGTCTACCTCGTGCACTACGCGCTGGTCTTCGCCGCCGCGGCCTTGGGCTCCGCCTGGCTCATCGAGACCCAGAGCCTCTGGATCCCCGTCGCGAGCCTCGGCCTCGCCTGGCTGCTCTGGCGGAGCGTCGGTAAGCCGCTGGAGGAGCGCCGCCAGCGCCTCGGGGCGGCCCTCGCGGAAGGGAACGCCTCCGATCGCTTGGTCCCCGTGCCGCGCCGCGGGCTCCCCACGCTCGATCTCGATGCCGCGCCGCCAGCGGGCGCGGGGGCTCCCGACCCGGGGCTCCCGACGCGTCCCGCCGCGCTCGAGGAGGCGCGCTCGACGCGCGGGACATGACAAGTGCTCGCGCGCTGGCTATCCTCGGCGGATTCTCCCCAGCGCAACCAGTTCGGTGAACCGCCCATGCGGATGATGCCCGACGACGGCCTCACCTTCGACGACGTTCTCCTCGTTCCGGGCTACTCCGAGGTCCTGCCGCGCGACGCCGACACGCGCGCGCGCTTCACGCGCGGACTCGAGCTGAAGGTCCCGATCGTCTCCGCCGCCATGGACACCGTGACGGAGTCCGCGATGGCGATCGCGCTCGCGCGCGAAGGTGGGATCGGCGTGATCCACAAGAACCTCGCCGTACCGAACCAGGTGCGCGAGGTGCAGGCGGTGAAGCGCTCGGCGAACGGCGTCATCCGCGACCCGATCACGCTCGCGCCCGACGCACCGGTGAAGCGCGCGAAGGAGCTGATGCAGATCTACTCGATCAGCGGGCTCCCGATCGTCGAGCACGGCAAGGTCGTCGGCATCCTCACGAACCGCGACCTCCGCTTCCTCTCGAGCTGGGAGGTGCCCGTTTCGCAGCTCATGAGCCGCGAGCTGGTGACCGCGCCGCCCGACACGACGCCGGAGCAGGCGAAGATCCTGCTGCAGAAGAACAAGGTCGAGAAGCTGATCCTCGTCGACGAGCGCGGCGCGCTGAAGGGACTGATCACGATCAAGGATCTCGACCTGGACGAGCGCTTCCCGAGCGCGGCGAAGGATCAATGGGGTCGCCTCCGCTGCGCCGCCGCCGTGGGCGTCCTCGAATACGAGCGCATCGAAGCGCTGATCGGCGCCGAGGTCGACGCGATCGTGATCGACACGGCGCACGGCCACTCGAAGAACGTGCTCGCGACCGTGCGCGAGGCGAAGAAGCGCTGGGACGTGCAGATCGTCGCCGGCAACATCGCGACGGCCGAAGCGGCGCGCGCGTTGATCGACGCCGGCGTCGACGCGATCAAGGTCGGCATCGGCCCGGGTTCCATCTGCACGACGCGCATCGTGGCCGGCATCGGCGTCCCGCAGCTCACCGCGATCACGAGCTGCGCCGAAGTCGCGAGCGCGGCAAACGTGCCGTTGATCGCCGACGGCGGGATCCGCTGGAGCGGTGACATCGTGAAGGCGCTCGCGGCGGGGGCCAGCACGGTGATGCTCGGCGGACTGCTCGCGGGCCTCGACGAGAGCCCCGGGGAGACCTTCCTGTTCCAGGGGCGCTCGTTCAAGGCCGTGCGCGGCATGGGCTCGCTCGGCGCGATGGTGCAGGGCTCGAAGGACCGCTACGGCCAAGGCAGCGTCGTCGAGAAGGAGAAGCTGGTCCCCGAGGGCGTCGAAGGCATGGTGCCGTTCCGCGGCCGCCTCTCGCCCTTCGTGCACCAGCTCGTCGGCGGCCTGCGCGCGGGGATGGGCTACGTAGGGGCCGCGAACCTGACCGAGCTCCGCGAGAAGGCGACCTTCCAGCGCATCACCGCCGCCGGGGTGAAGGAGTCGCACCCGCACGACATCCAGATCACCAAGGAATCCAGCAACTACCCCGCGGGCGGCCAGTGAGCCGCTCGCGCGCTTCCCGAGGACAAGAAAACTCCGTGAGCCGCGCTTCCGCACCCGCCCTCGAGCACGAGGAGTCGATCCTCGTCGTCGACTTCGGCGCTCAATACGCCCAGCTCATCGCGCGCCGTCTGCGCGAGCTGCACGTCTACTGCGAGATCCATCCGGCACCGCGCGCGTACGAAGCCGCGCAGCGCCTCCGCCCGCGTGGCGTCATCCTCTCGGGCGGTCCCGCGAGCGTCTACGCCGCGAACGCGCCCGTGCTCGATCGGCGCATCCTCGATCTCGGCGTGCCGTTCCTCGGCATCTGCTACGGGATGCAGTGGCTCTGCGAGTCGCTGGGCGGCAAGGTCGAGCCGGCGGACGTTCACGAGTACGGTCGCGCGAGCATGGTGAGCGAGCGCCAGGACGCGTTGCTCGCGGGGGTCTCGTCGCCGACGCAGATCTGGATGAGCCACGGCGATCGCGTGGTGCGCTTGCCGGAAGGCGCCGTGGCTCTCGGCACGACCGAGAGCTGCCCGCTCGCCGCGATGGCGATCCCTGCGCGCAAGCTCTACGGCGTGCAGTTCCATCCCGAGGTGACGCATACCGTCGAGGGCAAGACGCTGCTCGCGAACTTCGTGCGCCACGTCTGCGGTTGCGCCGGCACGTGGCGCATGGGCTCGTTCGTCGATCTCGAGATCGAGCGCCTGCGCCAGCAGATCGGCGAGACCGGCGAGGTGATCCTCGGCCTCTCGGGCGGCGTCGATTCCTCCGTCGTCGCGTGTCTCTTGCAGCGCGCGATCGGCGAGCGCCTGCACTGCATCTTCGTCGACAACGGCCTGCTCCGCGCCGGCGAGCGCGAGAGCGTGGAGGAGGTCTTTCGCGGCCACTTCCAGATGGATCTCACCGTCGTGGACGCGCGTGAACGTTTCCTCTCGAAGCTCGACGGCGTCGACGACCCGGAGAAGAAGCGGAAGATCATCGGCTACGAGTTCGTGGAGGTCTTCCGCGCCGAGGCGAAGCGCTTCAAGAACGCGCGCTTCCTCGGCCAAGGCACGCTCTATCCCGACGTCATCGAGTCGGTGGCGGTGCACGGCGGTCCGACCGCGACGATCAAGTCGCACCACAACGTGGGCGGCTTGCCGAAGGACTTGGAGCTCGAGCTCGTGGAGCCTCTGCGCGAGCTCTTCAAGGACGAGGTGCGCGAGCTCGGCGTGATCCTCGGCCTGCCCGAGGAGATGGTGCGGCGCCAGCCGTTCCCGGGGCCGGGCCTCGCCGTGCGCGTGCCCGGCGCGATCCAGCGTTCGCATCTCGAGGCGCTGCGCGCAGCAGACAAGATCGTGCGCCAGGAGATCGAGGCCGCCGGTTGGCAGAAGCACCTCTGGCAGTACTTCGCGGTCTTCCTGCCCGTGCGCTCCGTCGGCGTGATGGGGGACGGGCGCACCTACGAGCACGCCGTCGCGGTGCGCTTGGTGGAGAGCGAGGACGCGATGACCGCGGACTGGGCTCTCCCGCCGAAGCCGATCCTCGACCGCATCTCGAACCGCATCATCAACGAGGTCGACGGCATCAACCGCGTCGTGCTCGACATCTCGAGCAAGCCGCCGGCGACGATCGAGTGGGAGTGAGCGCCGCGCGCGGCGTCGCGCGAAGCGATGGCGAAGGCCCCGTGCTCGCGACGCGAGCACGGGGCCTTCGCCTTTCGATCGATCCGCCGGCTCAGAGCAGATCGAGCACGCCGCTGCCGCCCGAGAGCGTGGCCGTGGTCGCGAAGTAGTTCAGGTCTTCGGCGTAGAGCGCGTTCCAAGGGAGCGGGCCCGATTCGAAGAGCATGCCGAGCGCGGAGAGCGCGTAGGTCCGCGCCGCGCTACTGGCCTTCGCGTCACGCGCGAGGTCGAGGAGCCCCTCCGCAGTGCGCGCCTCGCCGATGCGGCCGAGACCGGCGGCGAGACCGCCGAGCTCGGCGATGCTCTTGCTCTCGCGCATCTGCGCGAGCAGCAGCGGCACCGCCTCGGCATCGCCGAGGAGGCCGAGGCTCGTCGCCAAAGCATCGACGTCCTCCGGATCGTGACCGCCCTTCGCGAGCGCGGCGCGGATCGCGGGGATCGCGGCGCGATCGCCGATCATGCCCAGCGCGAGGGCCAGATAGCCGCGCGTTCGCGAGATGCGTTCTTCTCCGAACGCCGTGCGCAGATCGGCAGACGCGTCACTCGCCTGCGCCAAGCCGAGCGCAATCGCCAGCGCTCCCCGCGTCTCGGGCGCGCGCGCCTTCGCGAACGCCGCGCGCAGAGCCTTCACGCGCGAGCCGACATCGCGACCCTGCTCGATCTCGTTTCTTGCAGCGAGGCCGAGGGCGAGAGCGATCCACGGCTGGTCGAGATGCACCCCGCGGCCGAGCTCGCGCTCCAGCGCGGCGAGATCCTCGTCGCTGCCGAGCTGACCGAGCGCCAGCGTCGCGAAGCTGCGCTCCGAGAAGCCTGCGCTGCGCTCGCGCGCCTGCGCGAGCGCTCGCAGCGCGCGCGAGCGCTGCCCCGGAGAGAGCGCCGCCGCATTGCGCCCCAGCGCCAGCAGCGCCGAGCCGCGCACGGTCGGGTGCTCGTCCGCGTCCTCCGCGAGCACGGAGAAGCGCTCGCTCCACGGGGCACCCGAGAGGCGTGCGAGGGAGGTCGGGACGTGTGCGCGCACGAATCCCGTCGCGGAGGCATCCACGAGCGCGCCTTCGAGCGCGGGATAGACATGCGTCCAGCGCTCGTGCTCTCCGAGCGGCAGTACACCCAACGCGGAGAAGCAAGCCGTCGCGAGCTCGGCATCCGCACGCGTGTCTTGTCGACGGAGCACTTCGAGGAGCGCTTCGCGCGCGAGGCGCGGAGCGCTCTCGGCGTTCTCCGGACGACGCGCCAGCAAGCCCAGCCCGTAGATCGCGAACGCGCGCGTGCGCGTGTCGATGGCGCTGCGCTCGCTCACCGCGCGGGCGAGAGGTGCATCCTTCGTCAGCGCGAGCAGCAGCGGCAAGCACGCCGTGTCGCCGAGGAGTCCGAGCGAGAGTGCCGCGAGCTCGCGCGTGGTCTGCGACGAGCTGCGCAGATGGCCCTGGATCGCGCGTTGCGTGCGCGCGGGATCGACGCCGAGCTTGCCGGCGGCCACGAGGGCCGCGTCGATCTCGGTTGCGCTCGCCGGAGTCGTGCCTTCGAGCACGGCGAGGATATGAGCGGCCACCTCCGCGCGTTCCGCGCTGCCGAGGCCGCGCGGAGCACCGTCACCGGCTTCGGGAGTGGAAGGTTCACTCGGCGCCTGAGCGATTCGCGAGCGCATGGCGAGGAATCGCTCGCGATTCGCGCCCCACCAGAGATCCCACGCATCGGGAGGGGGCGTGAGATCGAGGCCGGGGCGAGCACTGCGCGAAGCACTCGGCTGGCCCTTCGGGCCGGCAGCGCCGGGGCCCATCGTCGGACCAGCGGGTCCCACGCCGCGGCCTCCGTTCGGAGCGCCCGTCGCCGGGCCGTCGTACTTCGGCGGTGCCGCCGGGACCTCCGGCGGAACGAGATCTCCCGCGGAGGTGACGACGCGATCACCGGGCGGGCGGAAGGGCGGCGGGCAGACCGGTGAACTGTTGTTCGTTCCGCCGCCGTAGCCCCCGGTGCCGGGACCGTTCCCCGGCTCGTCGCCGGGACGATCGCCGGTCGCGTCCCCTCCCGAACGCTGGCGTCCGTCGGAGGAGCCTCGAGCCCCGTAGAGATCCCGCGCCGAGCTGCCGCGAGGCGTGACGATGGTCGTGCCGCCGTCGCGCGGGGGGCAGGGGTTCGAGTTCGGTGGCGGAGGCGGTGGACCGCCTTGGTATTGAGCGATCGCCGAGCTCGCGAACACCGAGAGGAGCAGCCAGGGCAGACCGAGAGGTACACGCATGACATCGACCTCAGAGATAGGAACGCGGAGAAGCCACGGGGCGCGTCCTTGGGTAGCACCGGTAATACTGCGGGTCACATCTGGGCTCGTCGCACGATCGCTCGGAGTGCTTGGCCGCGGGGAGAATGCGCAGCGTTTGGTGACCCGGCGCGCTGCGGGCACTATCGATCAGCGTTCGTTGGGGCGGTTCGCCTGCGAGCGCTCGTCTCCTGCGCAGGCGCTCAGCGACTCTGGAGGATGGATATGCTCTCCTCGTTATCTCGGTGCGCCTCGCGGGTGCTGCTGCCCAGCAGCGCCGTGGCGGTCTTGGCCTTGGCGGCCGGAGCGCAGAGTTCGTTCGTGCCCTTCGAGTCGCCGCAGTCCCATCCGTTGGACATCAGCCCCGATGGCGAGCGGCTGGCCGTGGTGCATTCGGAGGACCAGCGCGTCGCGATCTACTCGCTTCGCGATCCCGCGGCCCCCGTGTTGCTCCGGGAGATTTCCGTCGGGCTCGAGCCCGTCGCCGCGCGCTTTCGCACGGACGACGAGCTGTGGGTCGTGAATTGGCTCTCCGATTCGCTGAGCGTCGTCTCGCTCTCGCAGGGTGCCGTGATCGCGACCTTGGAGGCGCCCGACGAGCCCGCCGACCTGGTCTTCGCGGGGACCCCCGAGCGCGCCTTCGTGAGCTCGACGACGCGCGATGCGCTCTCCGTCTATGACACGAGCACGCGAGCGCAGATCCGCACCGTCGCGATCCCGGCGAAAGATCCGCGGGCGCTCGCCGTGAACGGTGCGCGCACGCGCGTGTTCGCCCTCTCCTCTCGCTCGGGCAACGGCACGACCGTGGTGCCGATGTCCCTCGCACCGGCTCCTCCGCCTCCGACGAACCCGCTCCTTCCGCCCGCTCCCGCGCAGGGAATCCTGGTGCGCGCCGACGATCCGCAATGGGCCGCGGCGGTGAACACGATCCTCCCCGACGAGGATCTCTTCGAGATCGACGTGCAGTCCCTCGCCATCGTGCGCCGGCATGCTGCGATCGGCACCACGAACTTCGACGTCGCGGTGCATCCCGTGAGCGGGGAGATCTACGTCGCGAGCACCGAGGCGCGAAACCTCGTGCGCTTCGAGCCCGCGCTGCGCGGTCATGCGATCGACTCGCGCGTGACGCGGATCCTCGGCAACGGCGTTCGCCAGGTCTACGATCTCAATCCGGGAGTGAGCTACACGCAGCTCCCCGATCCCGCGGGTGCTGCGATCGCGCTCGCCGAGCCGACGGGCTTGGCCATCGACCCGCGTACGGGCCTGCTCTACGTCGCCGCGCAGGGCACGGATCGCATCGGTGTGCTCACCCCGGGCGGCGTGATTCAAGCGCGCATCGAGCTCGGTTCCGTTGGCGCGAGCTCCAATGCCCGCACGAAGAAAGGCCCGCGCGCTCTCGCCCTGCATCCGTCCGCGACGATGCTCTATGTGCTGCAGCGCATGTCCGGCAGCCTCGCGGTCATCGATACGCAGACGCAGGCCGTGCTGCGGCAGATCCCCTTCGCTCACGACCCGTTCCCGGCGAGCTGGAGAGCGGGTCGCGGCTTCCTCTACGACGCGAAGCTCTCGGGCAACGGCACGATGTCGTGCGCTTCCTGCCATGTCGATGCCGACCTCGACGGGCTCGCTTGGGATCTCGGCGATCCGGGCGGCAACTTCGATCCCGCGCCGGTGGGGCAGCCCTTCCCGTTCGATCAGAGCTTGCAGTCCTTCCATCCGATGAAGGGGCCCATGGTCACGCAGTCGATGCGTGGACTGCGAGGCGAGCAACCTTTCCACTGGCGCGGCGATCGGCGGGATCTCGAGGACTTCGGCAACGCGTTCGCTTCGTTGCTCGGCGGAACGGCGCTCTCCGCGAGCGAGATGGTGGAGTTCAAGGCCTTCCTGATGGAGGTCCCGTACCCGCCGAATCCGAACCAGCTTCGCAATCGCGGCTTCGCGACCACGCCGTCCGCGGCGAACGCGGCGACGGGCTCGAACACCTTCCGCAACTTCACCGTCGCCGGCTCGATCTTCTTTCCGACCATCACCTGCACGACGTGCCACCCGCTCCCGAGCGGGACGAACCGCATGGTGATGAGTCGGCCGGTGGGCAACAACGTCGACGAGCTCCAGATGAAGCTGCCGCACTTGCGAAACCTCTATCGGCGTGTGGGCTTCCGCCGCGGGGTCCCCAGCAAGACGGGCTTCGGCTTTCATCACAACGGCGCCATCGATTCGCTGACGAGCCTCCTCAATGACCTCAGCTCCTGGCCGGCGAGCCTGCGCGATGACTTGGAGGCGTTCCTCCTAGCCTTCGACACCGGCATGGCTCCGACCGTCGGCTTCCAGCGCTTCACCGATGCGGCCAACGCATCGACGATCGCGATGCAGACCGATCTCAATCTCCTCGAGGGGCAGGCCGCGGCGGGCAACTGCGAGCTCATCGCGAAGGGCCGCCTCGATGGCGAGGAGCTGGGCTACCACTTCGAGCCCGCAACGGGCCGCTATCGCGCGTCGCGCGCTCTACTCGGGACCTTCACGCGCGCGGACTTGCTGGCGCACGTGCAGAACGTCCGCGCGACCTACGTATTCACCGGCGTCCCCGTGGGTACAGGGCGGCGGATGGGCATCGACCGCGACATCGACGGCGTGCTCGATGGCGACGAAGGCTTGGTGAGCTACGGTTCGGGGACCCCCGGCTGCGGCATCTCTCTGCGCGCGAACGCGCCCGCGCGGCTCGGCTTCCACGGCTTCGCCTACGTCGTCGATGGGGCGCCGCCGCTGACGCCCGGCATCCTCCTCGCCAGCCTCGATCGTTCGAGCCTGCCGCTGCTCGGTGTCGAGCTCTTGGTCGATCCCTTCTCGCCGGTCTTCTTGAACTTCCCGCTGCTGGCCGATGCGCGCGGCAACGCGGCGCTCGCGTTCCCGCTCTACCGCAATCCGCTGCTCGACGGTCTCCGCGTCGATCTGCAGGCGCTGTTCCCGGCGGCGTGTGGAGCGCAGGGCTTCGCGACGTCGGCGGGGCTCGAGGTCACCGTGCACCGCTGACGCGCGCGAGCGCGCTCAGAGCCTGTCGGAGAAGGTCTCCGACAGGCTCTTCGGTGACTGCTGGCCCAACCCCTGACGGTGTTGGAGCGCGAGCTTGTCGATTGATCGACAAGCTCTCAGCGCAGCTCGCGCGTGGCGATGCGGATCGGCTGCGGCGTGCGCCGCAGCGAATCGAGCACGAAGCTGCCGACCAGCGTGGGGCGGCCCGGGCTCTCGACGCGGAGGTCGTAGGTGCCGGGCACCAGGCACGGGCACCAGGAGAAGGGCCAGAGATCGTCGGCCTCCCACTCGTGAGTTAGGCGCAGGTTCCCGTCGCGCTGCAAGAGCTCGGCGCGGAAGCTCGGCGCCTCGTGCCACCAGGCGGGGGCGGGGTCGGGGAAGACGAGCTGGCGCTCCACTCCGCGACGCACCTCGATTGCGAGCTCCTTGCGGCCGCCGGCCATGATGTTGACTCGCGCCGACTCGCTCACCACGCCGTTACCGTAGGTCACGAGCTCGTAGGTGCCGGGCTCCAGATGCAGCACGCAGCTTCGTTTCTCGAAGCGCCCGTGCTCGCGTCGCGGAGGCGAGTGCTGCGAGTGCAGCTCGACGAAGAGCTGCTCCGGATCGAAGTCCCCTGCGCAGCGAGCCTCGAGGAGCAGGGTCCCGCAAGCAGGCAGCGACACATCTCCGAGATCCAACGCGGCTCCCTGAGCGAGCGCGATACCTGCTCGTCGCAGACTCGGGTAGCGCATGTCGCGCGTCTCGAGCTGATAGTCGCCCGCGGCGAGATCGCGGAACTCGAAGTTGCCGTCGCTCTTCGTGCGGCAAGGCTCGCTTGGCCAGAGATCGGTTCGACACCAGACCCATACGCCTTCGAGCGCAGAGCCAGTCGCATCGATAAGGCGGCCGCGCAGCGATGCCGAGAAAGCGCCTCTCGGAATGCGCAGCAAGAGCTCCCTCGAGCCGGCCTGGATTCGCCCGAGATCCGGAAAGGCCAAGACGGGGCGTCCTTGCTCGGAGAATGCGCTGAGCTCGTAGCTTCCAGGAGCGAGCGGCGTGAGCTCGAACGATCCGCTCTCCTGGGTCTGCGTCGCACAGATCCTACGGTCGGCGCCGGTCGTCGTCACACCCCAGCCGACGAGTCCCTGGCCTTCTTCGTCGACGAGGTGACCGGAGATCGAGAGCGAACGCTGGAGGACGGCTTCGAGCTGCAGCTCGCTTCCGGGAGCTGCGTTCAGCACATCGCGTCGATCCACGAAGCCGTCCGCGGAGACTTGCACCTGAACGAGACCCGGAGCGAAGTCCAGGCACGCGAACTGACCTGTGGCGTCGCTGACGATCACGGCTTCTTCGAAGCGCGCGGCGCCGAAGATCTCGATCCGCGCCCCTGCGACGGCTTTGCCTCCATCGTCTTGGACTCGGCCGCGCAGCGCGCAGCCCTGCTTCATCACGAGCGTGAGCTCGGCGGTCTCCCCGGGGGAGATCTCAACGCTCTCCGCCGCAGGGGCATAGCCTTCCTTGCGCGCGAGCACGCGCGCTGGTCCTGTCGGGAGGTCGATCAGCTCGAAGCGACCAGCGGCGTCGCTCTGGAGTTGCCGCGCGGCGGGGCCCTCGAACGACTGGCCAGCGGACGAGAGCCAACCGAAGCGCTCTCCGCACCAGATCTGCGCGTCGGCGACGCTGGCTCCGAGCTCGTCGACGATGCGTCCTCGGAGAGCGCCGCAGCGGCCGCTAAGCACGATCTCCACTTCGGCGCATTCCATCGCGACTTCTACGTTCTTGAAGTCGCTCGGAACGTAAGGCGAAGCGCTCGCGCCGACCAAGTGCAGCTCGCGCGGCAATCCGCGGATGTGGAAGCGCCCTTCGGCATCGCTGGTCGTCACGAACTGTGCGTGGCCTCCCTGCCGATACCACCGATGGCGCCCGCGCCCGAGCCAGATCGCCGCGTTCGGCACCGGCTTCCGCTCCGCGTCGATCACGATGCCGCGCAGCTCGCCGGTGTGGGCGATCTCGAAGCGCTCGCTCTGCAGAGCGCCGCCCGAGAGCTCGACCTGGCGTTCGTCGCCGCGATCGAGCGCGATGGTCCAGCGCCCGGGGCGCAGGTCTTCGAAGCGGCAGCGCCCATCGGCGCCGCTCGTGCCTCTGCGCATCTCGAGGAAGGGATCGACGCCGTCGGTGGGGCGGACCACGATGCCGACGTGCGGTAGCGGGGAAGAGGATTCGCGGAGGACGACCTCGATCTCGAGCGCGGCGCGATCGCTCGACAGAGTGGGCTCTGGAGCTTGCAGCGGCGCGGCAACTTCTCCCGCACTCGACTCTGCGTCGTCCGCGGAACGCTCATGACGACTGCGGTTCGACTCCGCGACGTCCAGCTTCGCTGCAGGATCCGCGCGCAGCGCGTTCGCTTCGTTCGGTGCTCCGTCCTGGGTCAGCCACAACAGGAGACCGAGCGCGCCGACGAGCGCGATCGCCAACATCCTTGACCCGAGCTTCGTTCGCTTCATGCGCCGTACTTTGCTCGAGCGGCCTTCAGCAGCTCTTGCTCGGCCTTCTTCACCTCGGTCGCGAGCGCTTTGCCCCAGAGCGGCTTCGAGCCTCGCAGTGATTCGAGGAGCAGCGCGATGCCGAGCTCGCGCTGGATGAAGGCCTCGATACCCGCGGCGCTCACCATCGTGCCGTCGAGCAGGATCCCCACGATCCTCTTCTTGTCGGGGCTCATCGCAGCGCCAGTGACCGAGAGGTCGCTCCAGAGCGCGTCATTGTCCTTCGGCTGCTTGTTCGCGAAGGGCCATTCGCGCGCGAGGATCGCCTTCCGCGCGAGCTGGCGCGCCGCCGGGGCGCGCTCGGCGGCGAAGCTGCGGAACCCCGCGTGCTCGGCGGCCTTGGCGACCAGCTCCGCGTTGGGCTTCCGCGTGACGAGGGCTGCCGCCAACTGGGCGTAGCGTTCCGCCTTCAACAAGGATTGGAGCTCCTTCTCGGCGAGGGGATAAGTCGCGCCGTAGAACTCGATCGTCCAGCCGGCGAGATCGAATTCCGTCGTGGCGACATGGCCGAGCAGATCGAGGGCGGCTTGACGCTCCTTCGGCGTCTTGCCCCAGGCCTTCGCGCACGCGGAGAGCGCGTCGCTAGCGTTCGGCGCTGCCGCCGGGGCTTTCGCCAGGGCGAGGGCTCCGCTCTCCTTCGCCCACGCGGCGAGATCGAAGCTGGCCTCGGCGACTTGCTGCAGCTCGAGGAGCGCCTCGCGCGTCGCCTCGGCGTTCTTCTCGCCAAGCACGTCGAGAGCGCGCGTGAGCAAGACCCCGGCGTCGCGCTCGAGACCCAGCGCCGCGCGGAGCACATGCTCGGCGTCGTACGGCGTGCCGACGTGGAAGACCTTGCCTTCGGCGTCGATCACGACGCTGGTCGGCCAGCCGCTGATCCCGTAGGCCGCGATCACCTGCTTCTCGGGATCGGAGCCGCTGAGGAAGGTGTAGTGGTGCTTCTTCAAGAAGGGCTCGATCACTTCTGGCGTCTCGTAGCTCAGCGCGAGCACGGTGACGCCGCGCTCCGCGTAGCGCTCGTGGAGCTGCTGGATGCGCGGCATCGCGCGCACGCAGGGGGCGCACCAGGTGCCCCAGAACTCGAGCAGGAGCACCTGGCCGCGCAGGTTCTCGAGCGTCGGTTTCTCGCCCTGCGGAGCGTTGTGCCAGTGGACGCTGGCGATCTCCGGCGCGGGCGTACCTTTCTCGAGCTTCTGAGCGCTGGCGCTCGCGGCGAGTGCGACGGCGAAGAGGAACGGCAGAGCGGTCGATAGGTAGGGGATCATCGAAGCACCTCGTCGGAGGAGAGAGGGAGCGGAGGACGTGGCGTTAGCGCGCCTCTCCGAAGATCCCTCGAGAGCGCGCGCTCCGATGTTCGCTCGCCGTCGCGGGAGCGCAAGGGGGCGCGCGCTCAGCGCGGGAGCTGCGGATCCGGCTCCTCGCCGAGGCGCACCACGATCCAGGGGAAGCTCCGCGCGTCCTCGGAGCGCGCGCCGTCCGCCGTGGGGGGGAGCTTCTTCTCCGGAGCCTCCTCGTGGATCAGGATCGTGGCATAGAGCTCGCGCCGCGTCGCTTGCGCCTCCTGCGCGCGCGCGACGAGGAGTTCCGCGTCGCTCGAGTGCGCGCTCACGATGCGATAGCTCCGCGCGGAGAGCTCGAAGTTCAGGATCCAGACGCCGGGTTCGAGCGGCAGGACATCGCGCACGATGTCGCACCTCTCCTCGGTCGAGGTGTAGCCCGCGCGGAGCGCGTTCTCGTACGGGCGCGTCGACGGCGAGGAAGAGCAGCTCGCGAGGGCGAGGAGGGGCAAGAGAGAGCGGCAGCGGAAAGACATCGGAGGCTCCGTGCTCGGCGCGAGGTCGTCGCGCGCCTGCGCAGATGAGATCCGCAATGGCCCGGCGAGGCGAGCCCGGGCGGCGCCCGCGATGCTCGGCGCGCGGATCCAGAGCAAGAGCGCGCGAGATTCCGAGTTCCCGGGAAACGCCGCCGGCGCGATGACGCGGAGAGGGCGAGGACGCGGGCGGGAGAGCTCTCGGCGAACGACGTCGAGCTCGAGCGCTCCGCTCCTACCCGCCTTGCGCTTCGGCGCGAAGTGGTTCCGTCCCTCTCTCCCGTGGATCCTCACATGAGCACCTCTTCTCACGCGCTGCGCCGCGCTCTCGGTCTCGGCGTCGGCATCGCCTTCGCGGCGCTCCCCGCAGCTGCGCAGATCGTCCAGGCGGAGATGCTGCCGGTCGGACCGACCGCGGCCTTCCCCGCTGGAGTCGCCGTTCGCTTCGGCTCCGATCTCGCCACGCTCGGCGATGTCGATGGCGACGGCCTCCCGGATCTCGCCGTCGCCGATACGGGCTACCACGCCACACAGGCCGTAGGCCCGTTCAACATCGGGGCCGTGCACATCTTCAGCGGCAACGGCATCCCGGCGCCGCTGCTGCGCTCGGTCTTCGGAACCGCGCAGGTCGACTACTTCGGTGCGGCGCTCGCTACCGTCGACGACCTGAACGGCGACGGCATCGGTGAGCTCGCGATCGGCGCGCATCAAGTCGGCGGCGTCGGCTACGTGCGCATCGTCGATCCCGCGACCGGTCTCACCGTGCTCGGACCGATCTTCGGCTCCTCGCCGGGCGGCTGGTTCGGCCACGGCCTCTGCGCGATCAACGATCTCGATGGCGACGGACTCCGCGATCTCGCGGTGCTGGCGAGCAGCGCGTTCGAGATCATCTCCACGGCGTCGGGGCTCTCGCTCTTCGGCTCCGTGCCGTGCCTCAACAACTTCTCGGGCATCTTCACGCATCCCGGCGCCGTCGCCGCCGAGGATGCGAACGGCGATGGCCTCCAGGACCTCGTCATCGGCGCACCGAACACGGATCAGGTCGATGTGCTCGACGGCAACCCGGGCAGCATCGGCACGCTGCTCCTCTCGCTGTTCGGCGCGGCGGGCTCGCGCTACGGTCAAGCCGTCGCCTCCTGCGGCGATCAGGACGGCGATGGACTCCCCGATCTCGCCATCGGTGCTCCGGGCGCTGACACGGTGGAGCTGCGCACCAGCGTCATCGGCTTCCCGTTGGCCTTCACGCGCACGGGCCCAGCGGGAACGTCGTTCGGATTCAGCGTCTCGGGCCTCGGACCGAACGCTCTCGGCAGCAAGATCGAGCTTCTGCTCGGGGCGCCGAACACCGCGCCCGCATCCGGCGCCGCCGAAGTGTTCCTCGTTCCGACGAACAGCGTGAGCTACCCGATCAACCCGGTGCCTCCGGTCACGGGCTTCGGGACGCGTGTCGCGGACGCGGGGATCGGTGCGAACGGATTCAATCGCACGGCCGTCGCGGCGGGTCAGTTCGTCGCGGGAGCGGGCGCCGTGGTGCGCATCTTCTTCGGCGCTCCCGCGGCGAGCGCCACCATGCGCGGCACGGGATGCGGGCCCGCGGGTCCCGGACTGCTCGTGCCCATCGGCCTGCCGACCTTCGGAAATGCCGCGTTCGGTTTCCTGCACGTTAGCCCGTCGGGCGGGACTGCGGGTCCCTTCGGTGTCTTCGCGATGGGGGCGCCGTCGGCGCCGGTCCCCTTCCCCGCGCCCCCGTGCTTCCTGTTCTTCAATCTGACGGGTTCGTCCTCGATCCTCTTCACGCCGGGACCCGCGGTGTTCCTGCCCTTCGCGATCCCGCTGAACCCATCGCTCGCCGGCGTGACGCTGACCGCGCAAGCCGGGCTCTTCGGCGCTGGGACGGACGAGCTGTCGAACGGCGTCGACATCATCGTCGGCTATTGAGCTCAGGCTCGCCGAGCTGCGCGGCGCGCGTTGTTCGACTATGCTCTCTCGCGGACTCGAGATCCGCGCCATGAGAGACGACGACGACGCGCCGAGCGAGGGCGACCTGCCGACCACTCTGTTCCTTCTCCGCGAGCACGCGCGCGGCGCGCCGCGCGCGTTCGCGGAGCTCTACGCGCGTCACGCGCACATGGTCGCGCGCAGCGTGGCGACGCGCCTCGGGCAACGCCTGCGTGGCTGTGCGGAGCTCGAGGACGTGATGCAGGAGACCTTTCTCGCCGCTTGGCAACACCTCGAGCGCGGTGGCGATGAACCGGTGCGGACGCTGGGCTGCTTCCGCGCGCTGCTGGCCAAGATCGCCCTTCAGAAGGCGATCGACGCGCTGCGGCGCGCCGAGCGCTTGCGCCGCGACCATCGAAGAGAGGGCGTGCGCGATCTCGCGCAGCTCACGTCCGAGCAGGAACGCCCGAGTCGCTTCGCGGTCGCGGCGGAGCTGCGCGCCGAGATCGACGAGGCGCTGCTCGCGCTCGATGCCGACGATCGGTTCGTGCTCGACTGCCGCGACAACCTGGGGCTCGGCTACGCCGCGATCGCGCGCGAGCTCGGCACGACGTCCGCGAATGCCAAGTTGCGCTGCCACCGCGCCCGCGAGCGCTTGCGGATGCGGATCGCGAAGCGCTGGCCTGCACGCGATCCACACTCAACGTGAGCGGAGCGCACGAGCGGGGCGAACGCCGAGCGAGACCTGCGTATCGTCCGGCGAGGCCTTCCGCCGACACGCGAGCCGCGCCGTGAGCCATCCGTCGAGGTAGCTCCCGCCGCGGAAGCTGCGGTAGCGCGCGAGAGGGAAGTCGACGAGACCGTCGCCCTCGCCGAGCGTCGTGCGCCAGGTCCAGAAGGCATCGCGACACCATTCGGAGACGTTGCCGATCACGTGGTGCAGACCGAACTCGTTCGGCTCGAGCGCATCGATCGGCAGCGGCAGCTTCGCGCCGTCGTCGAGGGGCGCGGGACCACCGGGCAAGTTGGCTGGCAGGCCGGCCATCTCGCGCCCGAAGAGGTTGGCGTAGCCCTCGAGAGCGCGCGGCTCGTCGCCCCAAGGGAACACGGCGTCGGAGCCGCCGCGCGCGCCATGTTCCCATTGCGCTTCGGTCGGCAGCTCCATGCCATACACGCGGAGGAGGGCGCGCGCTTCGATCCACGAGAGGCTCTCGACGGGATAGGTCTCGCCGGTCGGTTGATCGAAGGGGACGTTGCCGGGTCGAACGTAGCTCGGGTTCGCTCCGCCCGCGAGGCGCATCCACTGGCCTTGGCTCAGCTCGTGTTTCGCGAGCAGGAACGGCGCGAGTCGGACCTCGTGCGGCCCCATGTCGGAGGGGCTGTAAGCGTCGTAGCGCGGCGCCGTTCGATCGCGGCGCTGCGCCCCGATGCGCTGCGCACCGCCAGGCAGCAGCACGAACACGATCGCGCTCGCGTCTTCGATGTGGAGCGCGCCGCCCTTGCGCGCGGGCGGCGCTCCGGAGAAGCGACACGCGAATTCCTGCAGGCCGCTCCGCGGGTCGGGACCGAGCGGTGTGAGCCCGGGCTCGGGCACGAGGTCGAAGCTCGCGAAGCGCGGATCGTCGTGCAACGCGGCGCGCGCCGCGGCCCACGCGCGCTGCTCGGCTTCGCTGAGCGAGGCGTGCGCGGCACGCGCGAGGGCGAGCCGGTGCTCGATGGCGGCGATGCCGCTGCGCTCATCGCGTTCGAAGCGCGCGAGCTCTTCCAGCAAGCGCCCGAGCTCCGCGTAGAGGAACTCCTCGGCTCCGTCGGCAAGGAACTCGCCGCGCGGCGCTTCGAGCCGCGCTTGCATCTGCAGCAGGTGCTCTGCGAGCGCCGCGCGTTGCAGCCGCCCGAGCTCGGCCCACAGCTCGTCGACCTCTTCTTCGGCGGGGCGCAGCGTGGCGCAGCGCGCCTCGAAGCGCGCGAGCTCGGCGCGCAGATCGTCGATCTCTTGCGCGAGCTCGCGCTCCACCTGCCGCGCGGCGTCGCTCGGCATGCCTGCCTGCTGCCAGGCGAGGCGTTGCGCGAGGAGCTCCGCCCGCCCTTCGCGCAGAGGTTCGGCATAGCGGGCGAGCCAGTGCTCATGGGCCGCGACGCACTCGGAGGCCGTGAGCGGAGGCAAGCTCTCCAGCGCTAAGCGCGCGTGCGCGAGCCTCGTCGCATGCTCCGTGAGGCGGAACTTCTGGAGCGCGGTGTGCGCGCGCGCATGCGCTTCGCGCTCGCGCTCGAGCGCCGCTTCGCGCGAGAGCGCGAGCCCCGCCGCAGCGGTCGAGAACACGGTCGTCGCGGCGAGGGCGGCGGCGGCCAGAGGATAGCGCCGGCACCAGCGCAGGAGTCTGCGGGCGGGGCCGTCGGCGCGCAGCAGCACCCGCTCGCCGCGCCGCACGCGGCCGAGCTCGTCGGCGAACGCCGCCGCGTCGCGCGGTCGGCGCGCGGGGTCCTTCTCCAGCGCACGCGAGAGCAAGTGCGAGAGCTCGCGCGGAAGCTCGGGGCGCACGCGGGAGATGGGCGGCACTTCTTCTCGCAGGATCCTCTCCAAGGTCTCGCTGCGCGTGCGTCCGCGCCACGGAAGCTCGAGACTCAGCGCTTCGTAGAGGCTCGCGGCCAGCGCGTAGACATCGGCGCGCGCGTCGAGCGTGCGCTCTCCGCGGATCTGCTCCGGAGGCATGTATTCGAGCGTGCCCAAGAGCTCGCGACTCCCGGCGAGCGTCGTTGCGTCGGTGTGCGTGTCGCGCGCGAGACCGAAGTCGAGCACCACCGGTGCGCCGTCGTCGGTGCAGAAGAGATTGCCGGGCTTCACGTCGCGATGGACCAAGCCGATGAGATGCGCCGCGTGCAATCCGCGGGCGGCGTTCTCGAAGAAGACCAGCAGGGCGGAAAGCTCTCTCTGCGTGCCTGCGAGCGCCACGGGGCCGCGTGAACCGGCGCGGCGTGCACGCGCGATCTTGCGACCTAGGTCTTCGCCGCGCAGGCGTGGCATGGCGAAGTACGGGACGCCGTTCGCTTCGCCTACGTCGAGCACGGGGCAGAGTGCCGGATGCTCGACGCGGCGCAGCGCGGAGAGCTCGCGATGGAAGCGCTCGCGCGCTTCGGGTTGTTCGAGCAGATCGGCGCGGATCAGCTTCAGCGCGACTTCGGTGCCATGCTCTTCGTGTCGTGCCGCGACCACGGTGCCCATGCCACCTTGCCCGAGTCGCTCGGCGACGCGGTAGGGGCCGAGCTGCGCTCGCGGCTCGAACTCCGCGATGGGGCGGGCGAGAGAGGCGCGCGTCGCGCTCTCGCGACGGATCTCGGCGACCCAGCGCCAGATCGTCGCGGCGCGCTGAGGTAGCTCCGCTGCCAGCGCGGCGATCGCGGCATCCTGCTCGGGCTCGGCGAGCTCGAGCGCGCGGAGCATACGCGCCTCGAGGTCGGCCGAGCTCTGCACTGCCGAAGGATCCTCTGCTGTGGCGTCATCGCCCGCGACGTGCGTGGGGAAACGCATGGGAACTCTCTCCAAGTTCTCACGGGGGGAGGGCCTATCGTCTCCCTCTCGCTCTCGAACGGCAAGCGGAGAGCTCAGTCGCCGGTGAGCACTCGCGCGAAGAGCTCGGGATCGACGTTCCCTCCGCTCGCGATGATCACCGCGTTCTTGCCGCGTAGGTCGATGGCGCCTTCGAGCGCGGCCGCGAGCGCGATCGCTCCGCCGGGCTCGAGCACGAGACGCAGGTAGCGGAAGGCGAAGCGCATCGCGTTCCGCACGGCTGCATCCGAGATCGCGAGCGCGCCGGCGAGGTGTGTGCGCGCGATGGCGAAGGGCAGCTCGCCCATGCGTTCGGCCATCAGCGCGTCGCAGAAGGAGCGCACGCCGGGCTCGTTCTTCTGGATCGCGCCGCGCTCGAGCGAGCGCGCGATGTCCGCGTGGCCCTCCGGCTCGACCGCGTAGACCTTGCTGTGCGGTAACGCGAGCGCGATGCCGGCGACGAGCCCGCCGCCGCTCGCCGGTACGAACACGAGGTCGGGCTGGAGCTCGGCGGCGATCTCCAAGCCCATGGTGCCCTGACCGGCGATGATCTCGGCGTCGTCGAACGGCTTCACGAGCGCGAGGCCGCGCTCTTCGGCGAGCCGCTTCCCGATCGCTTCGCGATCGTCGCGCAGGCGATCATAGAGCACGAGCTCCGCGCCGCGCTCCTTCACCGCTTCGATCTTCACGCGCGGCGCATCGGAGGGCATGACCACCACGGCGGGGATGCCGAAGAGGCGCGCGGCCGCGGCGACCGCGCCCGCGTGGTTCCCCGACGAGAACGCGATCACTCCTCGCGCACGCACCTCCGGCGCGAGCTTCGCGATCTTGTGATACGCCCCGCGGAACTTGAACGAGCCGAAGCGCTGCAAACACTCCGCCTTCACGCGCAGCTTCCCGCCCGTCACTCCATCGAGCTTGGCGCAGCAGAGCAGCGGAGTCACGGTCGCGACGCCGCGGAGCACGGCGGCGGCGGAATGCAGATCAGCGAGGGTGGGCGGCATGCGGTGAAACCGTACGTTCGGTTCGTGGGCGATTGCAAGGGGTGAGCTACCGATGGCGTCGCGTCACTCCTCCCCCCGAGGTTCCGCCCCTGGTGTCTCTGGACGATTCGTCGAGCGCGGGTTATCTCTGACTCCACGCTGCGGCGACATCGTCGCTCGTCGTGCGCTCCAAGCTCTCGTCTTCTGCCACCGGAGGTGTGCCGTGCGTATCTTCAGGAACTCGCTGCTCCGTGCACATCGCGCGCCCGGTGGAGGCTATCTGTCGGCCTGCGGCCCGCTCGCTCGAGCCTGATCTCGCTCGCGAGCCGGATCTTGCTCGCCAGCACTTGGTGAACCGCGGAGAGAGCGCTGCACTCGCAGCGTCCCCGCGGTCGTTTCGCTGAGCTCCGCAGCCTCGGTTCCACCGGGCGATCGTCGTTCCACGTCTCGATCGACCCTGGTCGCGGCGGCCTCCGGCCGCCGCCATGGAGCCGCATGTCTTCTTCTCATGATCGTTCCCGCGCGCGGAAGCACCGCGCGCGCCGCGGGAGACTTCCTGTCCCGGCCGCGGAGGATCTCGACCTCTTCTTCCCTTCGCGCCGCGCGAGCTCGCATGACGAGCAGCGCGAGCGCAAGTCCATCCAGCTCGCCGCGCAGATCGAGGAGTGCGTGCGCGAGCTCCTGGAGCGCGAGACGCGCGACGAGAGCCTGCAAGAACTCTCGGTGCTCGGCGCTCATGTGCTTCCCGGTGCCGCGCACGTCGCGGTCGTGCTCCGCGTTCCTCGCCGCGGCGAGCTCGCGCTCTGGCGCGCGAAGCTCGAGCGCGCGCGGGGCTGGCTCCGCACGGAGATCGCGCGCGCGATCCATCGCAAGCGGACGCCGGAGCTCGTCTTCGAGCTGCTCGAGTCGAGCGAGGAGGCTTCGTGAAGAACGAGCCTCAGGTGAAGCTCTGGCTCGCGCAGGATCTGCCTTCCGCGTGCGAGGCGCCGCTCCGGCGTCTCGCACGCGCCGAAGGCGTCGTGCGCGTGGCGGTGCTGCCGGACGTGCACTTCGCGGAGAGCGTGTGCGTCGGCGTCGCGATGGCGACGCGCGATCGCATCTATCCGCAGGCGGTCGGTGGGGACATCGGCTGCGGCATGGCGACCGTCGCGTTGCGCCCCGCGTCGTCCTCGTCGTCCGCGCGGGACGACCCCGGACGTACGGTGCCAGGAACGTTTTCACCGGGGTCGAAGACCCCGGTGAAAACGTTCCTGGCACCGTACGTCCGGGATCCGCGGAGGGTCTTCGACGCGCTGTATGCGGCCGTGGCGCCGCGGCGGCCGGGGGCGCGCGGGGGGCTGGCCCCGGAGCACGCTCCCGGGCGGATGAGCGATGGGGCGCGCGCGCGGCTCGCGGGGAGGGGTGGGCGGAACGAGTTCGC
>JAEUHW010000239.1 GCA_016793245.1 Planctomycetota bacterium | reverse complement strand
GCGCAGCGCAATCCCTTCGGCACGAACAGCATGGCCTTCTTCAGCACGCTGAACGGCGGCACGAATTGGAAGCGCACCGACGTGGTGAGCACCCAGGGCGCCGACGTCGACCAAGCCGACGTCCGCGACTCGGGCCGCACCTTCGTGTTCAACCCGCAGACGCGCACGGGGATGAGCATCCTCGCCTTCAATCGCACCGGGATGAACGAGCCCTAGGTCTGCGGCTTCCGCACGCCGGGCCTCGCGCTGAACGCGATCTCCTCCACCCAGCAGACGATCCTGATCAGCGGCGTCGCGAGTCCCACGCCGGGCCTCACGATCTACGACCTCTGGTTCTCGGCGAGCGGCACGACGCCCGGCCTCGTGCTCTCGAACCAGTGCCTGAACCTCGTGATCGACGGCTTGACCGTCGCGCTGATCGGCACGGTCAGCGGCCAGGTCAACGCGCAGGGCGAAGCGCTCTTCGGCCCCTTCCCGACCGTCGTCGGGAGCTACGGCGTCGACATCGCCGGGATCATCGTGAACCTCTCCAATCTCGACATCCAGATCACCGACCCGATCCGGATCTGAGCCCACTCAGGCGGCTTCGGCGCGCTGCGGCTCTCCGCGGCGCGCCGAGAGCAGCCAGCCCAGCACGACCGTGATCGCGGTCCCGAGCGGGAAGGCCCACGGCCAAGCGAAGGAGATCCCGTAGCCTTCTCTACCGCCGAGGGCGGCGATCTGCGCCAGCGCGAAGAGGGCGACGCCGAGGAACGCGAGCTTCAGCGGTTCGCGCGCGAAGCTCCGGCCCGCGCCGATCAATGCGGCGGAGCCGACGACGAGCACGACCACGGCCGGGACGATCCCGTGCCAGCGCGTGGCGAAGATCGCGAGCATCGAGAGCAGCGACGCGAAGATCACTCCGCGATCGTTGGCACCGCTCGGCAGCAGCGCCAGCAAGAAGGTGCCGAGCAGCGCGCCGTAGGTATAGGAAGGCATCGACAGCGCGAGGTCGATCAGGTTCGCGTGGACCTTCGCGAGCTCGATGCAGACCAGGGCCATGCCGCAGAGCAAGGCGCCCCAGACGACGATGGCGGCGCGCGAAGCGCGCAGCACGGTGGCTTCGGAGGCCCGCGGACGCAGCGGGCGGTAGACCAGGTTGATCGTCGTCTGCGAGAGCGCCGAGAGCACGCTGTCCAGGCTCGAGATCGCCGCCGCGAAGAGGCTGGCCACGATCAGGCCCGAGAGCCCCGTCGGCAGCGCATCTACGACGAAGATCGGCAGGATGTTGTTGCGGTCGCGCGCGTAGAGCGCGGCCTGCTCCCCGCTGAGCGGGTGCTTCGCGAACCACGCGACCAATGCCGCTCCGACCACCATGAGGCCGATGGTGAAGAGCTGGGAGAACGAAGACCAGATCAGCGCCTTCTGCGCTTCGCGCTTCGAGCCGCAGCAGAAGAGGCGCTGCGCCATCATCTGGTCGGTGCCGTGCGAGGCGAGCGTCAAGAAGGTGGCGCCGAAGAGTCCGGTCCAGAGCGTGTAGGTCGCGTTCGGGTCGGTGCTGAGATCGAAGAGGGTGAGCTTGCCGGCCTCGGCGCTGGCGCTGAAGAGGTTCCCGAAGCCGACATCGACGCCGACGTAGAGCAGGATCGCGAGGAGGCCGAAGACCATCACCGCGAACTGCACGACGTCGGTCCAGATCACCGTGGTGATGCCGCCGAGCAAGGTCCAGAAGACCGCGAAGGCCCCGATCACCCAGATCGAGGTCGCGATCTCGAAGCCGGCGACGACCTCGAGGACGAGCGCGGTGGTGTACACCCGCACCCCTTGGCCCAGCACCGCGCCGATCACGAAGAACGCCGAGGTCAGGCGATGGACCTGCGGCCCGAGCCGTTGCCCCATGTACTCGTAGGGCGAGTAGATCTCGCGCTCGTAGTAGCGGGGCACGAAGACCCACGCGATCACGAAGCGCGCGAGCACGAGCCCGATCACGAGCTGCAGATACTTCAGGTCCCCGCCCGCGGCGAAGAGCATCGCGGGGATGCCGACGAAGGAGACCGCCGAGAGCTCGGTGGCGATGATCGAGCCCGCCACGGCCCACCAAGCGAGCTTCCTCCCGCCCAGGAAGAAGTCGCGGATGGTCGCCTGCTTGCCGGAGAAGTGCGCCCCGATCCACGTCGTGAACGCGAGGAACCCGGCGATGACGGCCCAGTCGATCCAGGTGATGGCAGAGGCGAGCACGGGTTCACGCGGCAGGGAACGAACCGCAGGGTAGAGAACCCGACCGCGCCTCGCAACGACGGCGCCGCCGAGCGCTGGTTAGACTGCCCGCCCGTCTCGCCGAGGAACGCATGCCCGCTCGCTTCCGCGCCGTCCCGCTGCTCGCTCGCGCCGCGCTCGCGGCGCTGGTCGCCGTCGTCGCGGCGGCGCGCGCGCAGGAGGAGCTCCGCGCGTGGCGCACCTTCACGCGGGCCGACGGCCTGCCGAGCAACGGCGTCCTCGACGTGATCGAGGATCGCCGCGGCGATGTCTGGGTCGCCTGCTACGGCGGGGTCGGGCGCTACGAGCGCGAATCGGGGACCTGGACGCGCTTCGAGCGCGTGACGACGCGCGCAGGACGCGAGGTCTCGCTCGACGAGGCGACTTCGCTCGCCGAGCAAGATGACCTCTCCTCCCCGGGCACGCGCGGCTCGATCTGGGTCGGCACCGATGGCGCGGGCCTGCTCGTGCGTCGCCCCGATGGAAGCTGGGAGAGCGCGGGCGATAACGGCGAGCTTCCCTCGCTCCACGTCCATGCCCTGCTCTTCGCGCAGGACGGGGCGCTCTGGGTCGGACTCGACGGGCTCGTCTGCCGACGCGACCCCCGCAGCGGCCGCTGGCGGGTGTTCGGTCCTCAAGTCGAGCAGCGCGAGCACCGCTTGCCGCTGCCGGAGCACCGCCCGGTCTACACCTTGCACGAAGATCTCGATCACCGGATCTGGGTCGGCGGCTACGACTTCGGCGCGCATGTGTGGGTCGACGGCCGCTGGGTGAGCTTCGACGAGAACGGCGTCGGCGATCCGCGCGGCGAGCTCTGCGACACGAGCGGCGCGCTGGAGCTCCCCCACCGCTATGTCTACGCCGCGCGGCACGACGCGCTGGGGCGGATCTGGCTCCTCGGCTTCGGCGGCGGCGTGACCCTGCTGAGCCGCGATCTGCGCCAGCGTCTGCCCCTCCCCGCCGGGTTCGTCCCGGCGAGCGACAGCGTCTGCGACTTGGCGCTGGACCGTCGCACGCAGGACCTCTGGTTCGCGACCTACGAAGGACTCTCGCAGCTCTCGCTCGAGCGCCGCCACCTCGCGCACGACGGCGCGCCTTGGCGCCATCACCGCAGCGGGCCGCACCTCGCGTCGGGCTTCTTCCGCCGCGCGCATTACGGCGAGCGCTCGGGCACGGTGTGGTTCGCCAATCGCGGCGGCGGATTGGTCGCGCGCCTCGGCGTCGGCTATCGCCTCTGGCAGGATCCGGACGGCGAGGACTTCGCCGGCGACGACGTGCGCGGCGGGCTCGCGGTCGATGGCTCCGGGGCCGTATGGGGAACGACGCTGCGGCGCGTCTTCGTGCGCGACGCCGACGGAACGCCGCGCCAGACCTGGCGCACGACCGAGATCGGACTCGATGCGGAGAGCGAGCTGCAGTGCCTGCACGGCGATCGCTACGGTCATATCTGGGTCGGTTCCTCGCGAGGTCTCGCGCGCTGGGACGGCGAGCGCTGGCAAGTCGTCGTGCCCACGCTCGTCGATGCGAGCGGCGCGCGCACCGAGCGAAAGGATCTGAACGTCTGGGAGATCACCCGCGATCGCAAGGAGCGCCTCTGGCTCGCGACGCGCAATGCCGGCGCCCTCGCCTTCGCCCCCGCGGAGGACCGCTGGTTCCAGATCCTGCCCGAGCGCTTCGATGCTCCGAGACAGGGCCTGCCGAGTCCCACGGTGTACTGCATCTTCGAGGACCGGAGCGGCGATCTCTGGTTCGGAACGCTCGAAGGTCTCGCGCGCTGGCGCGAGTCCGCGCCGGAGGAAGAGCGCTGGCGCCTGTACGACGACACGCGCAGCGGACTCTCCTCGAAGCGCGTCTACGCGATCCAGCAGGACCAACGCGGCACGCTGTGGATCGGGAGCCTGCGCGCCGTCGATCGACGCACGAGCGGCGAGCGCTTCGAGACGGTGCGCGGCGAGCAGAGCCAGGGCTTGCTCGAGGACGGGAACTACTGCTTCCGCATCCTCGCTACACCCGACGGATCGCTCTGGTTCGCCATCGTGGGCGCGGGCATCGTGCGCTACGACCCGCGCGAAGATCAGTGGACCGGTTACCGCCTGCCGGAAGACCTGGCCGGTGTGGCCGTGCGCGGCGTCGCGATCAGCCAGAGCGGTCGCCTCTGGATCGCGACCTCGCGCGGCTTGCTCTCCTACGACCGCGATACCGCGCGTCCGCAAGTCTGGCTGCCCGAGGGGAACCCGACGGTGCTCTCCAGCGCGGGACGCGGCACCTTCTTCGCTCTCGGGCGCGACGTGCTGCAACGCACACCTCCCGAAGAGTTGCGCTATCGCTTCCGCATCGATGAGCAAGCGTGGAGCGATTACCGCCTCGAGCCGCGCTACAGCGTCGAGCAGATCGCGCCCGGACGGCATCGGTTGGAAGTGCAGGCCTTCGATCGCGACTTCAATGCGTCCCCGAGCGCGTATCTGCTCATCGATGTAGAGCGTCCCTGGTGGCAGCACCCGCTGACGCTCGGCATCGCGCTGGGAGTGATCCTCGTGCTCGCCTCTGCCGTCCTCTTGATGCGCAGCCTCGAAGCGCGGCGCCGCGGCGAGCTCGAACGCGCCGAGTCGCTCTCGGCGGCGGTCTCGGGCATCGTCTCCGGAGGCCTGCCGACCTTCCTCGGGCCCCAGTCGGGAGAAGGCGGAGCTGGCGTCCTCGGACACTCCGATGCCGCCGAGTACGAGAACCTGCTGCGCAGCGGCCTCCGTCTCGTGCCCGACGTGAAGCTCTCCTCTCTCGCGCAACAAGTCATCGCCGCCTGGCAGCAACGTTCGCCGGACCTGCGCTTCGACCTCCGCGTGCAGAGCGGCGAGCTCGGCGCGAACCTCGATCCCGAGAAGCTGCGCCTCGCCATCGACCACCTCGTCCGCAACGCCGTCGAATCGCTGCGCGACGAAGGCCGCGAAGGCGCGGTCGCGCTCGAGATCGCCCGCACTCCACGCCGCCCCTGGCGCACACCGAAGCTCATCCTCCGCGTGATCGACGACGGCCCCGGGATCCCCGAAGACGTCCTCGCGCGCCTGGGAACCCCCTTCAACTCCCATGGCAAGAAGCGCCACGCAGGGCTCGGCCTCTACCACTGCCACCAAGTCGCGGACCTGCACGGCGGAGCGCTGCGGCTACGCCGGTTGACGCCACGCGGAACGGAGGCGGAGCTCGAACTTTCGGCGGCTTTGCAGGCGTAAGCGCGCGACGCACGAGGGGGGCGCAGGCGTCGGACTCGCTTCGAGGCGCGAGACGAGAGAGAGCGAGAGCGAGAGCGAGAGCGAGAGCGAGAGCGAGAGCGAGAGCGAGAGCAAGACCGCGCATGCGCTACGCCCCGCCCTACGGGGAAGCAAGCGCCGCGCCCGACGCGCGCGAATCCCGTCGGTGGACGTCGACAGTCGACGCGTGAACGGCGCGAGCGAGGAACGCGGAGCGTAGCGCGTCGTTCACGTCACTTGCTGCGCCTTCGGGCGCGGCTCCGCTTCGTCGATAGACGTCGTGCGCCGTTTCGGAGCCCGCTGGAGGCGGGGGCTCCGAAACTCATGCTATTGGGTGCGATCGGACGTCGACGCGAGAACGACGTCGATGGACACGATTTCCCCGCCCGCGCGGCGGCAGTGCGGTGCGGTTCAGCGCGAGGTCGCTCGGCGACTTGATTGCGCGGGGTTCCGTCGCTGTCGGCCGGCGTGCTTCTTGTGCTGCGGCAGCTCGCGGAGGTCGAGCAGGCCGTGCCGGCGCCAGCCGGTGGTGAGCAGCCAGGTCGAAGCGGGCGCAACGGAAGCGACCACCGGCGCCGTCGGAATCGCGGCGATCGACGGGCGCTCCTCCCAACCATCGAACACGGGCGCGCTCGAGCAGAGGTCGATCGACGCTTGCGCCACGACGCCGTGCTTCTTGCCGTTCTGCAGCACGTAGCGCAGCGCATTCCGCGCCTGC
>JAEUHW010000130.1 GCA_016793245.1 Planctomycetota bacterium | reverse complement strand
GGGGGCGACGAGCACCGTGTCGCCGGGCAGCGCCGCGGTGATGCCGTCCTGGATGCGGCAGAAGGGGCTGCCCGGCGAGCCGTTGCCGGGGCCGGGGCAGAACGCGGCATCGACGTGCCAGGTGGTCTGCGCGAGCGCGGCGTGCGCGCCGAGCGCGGTGACGAGAGCGATAGCGAACGAGAGCGTGTTCCAGCGCAACATGAGTTCCTCCTCGTGGGCCGCGGGCCTCTGCAGGCTAACGCGTGGGCGCTGGAGGGGAAGGCCCTGTCGGCGGAACGTGCGGAGGGCAGGCTAGATCGCGGCAGCTCGATCGGCTAGGACCTTCGGATCTGCACCAGTCGAACGGAGGACTCCATGGCGCTGCCCGATGAGCTGAAGGATGCGAAGAAGTACGGCCTGGTCTGGGAGGGCGAGCTCGACGTCACGCCGAGCAGCAAGAACTCCTCGCGCGCCGCGGTGGGCAAGCAGTTCCACGCCTACGTCGAGATCTACGAGCAGAGCGCGCACGACTCCGCGCTGGCGAAGCTGCTCTCCGGCGGCACGCGCTCTCCACATCGCGCGCAGGTGAAGTCGAAGAACACCGAGGCGAATCCCCTCGACTACTACGAGAGCTTGGGCGAGATGGCGGCGAAGGTCGTGGCCTCCGAGATGCACACGAAGTGGGAGAACAACAAGACCAACAACACGGTCTTCGTGCGCGGCAAGGCGACGACGCTCACGGTGCAGGGGCAGAAGCAGGACGACGGGTATCACTACGAGATCACGATGTGGTACGACGTCGGGGACATCGACCTCGCGTTCCACTGCTACCATCCATGAGCGCGCTCTGGCTCATGCAGGCGGTGAGAAGGTGTCGGTGGTGGGGAACCACGGGATGTCATGGATGCGCAGCGGCGCTCGCGAGTGTGGATCGCGATCGGGATCGCTGGCGTAGAGGTCGTGCAGCAATTGGTAACTGATCGCGTCGGGTTGGTCGCGAAGTCGCTCGGGAGTCGCGACCTGAACTCGAGTCCGTAGGCTCTCGCTCGAGAGCATGACCCACTCCTCGCGGAACGGTCCAGCTTGAAGGTAGCTCGGATCAACCGACGACAAGGGCCAGGCGGCGCCGCGCAGTCCTTCGAGCGAGACTACTGCGGCGGATTGCTCGATCTGGAGATGATCCGCATCGTTCATCAGCTCGGCAGCGAGGCGGATCGTCGATGCGACGGTCTCCACGAGCACGAACGGGTGCAGCGTCATCTCGACGGGACGCTGCAGAGCCTGCGATGCGATCTTCTCGCGACTTGGCCGCAAGAGTAGGGCATCTGCGCCCAGGAAGAAGTGAAGGCCTCCGTTCTCTTCGATGCGCAGATTCCGGTAGGTACTCGCAGGCGAATCGCCGGCCCTGGAGGTGATGGCCCACCGATCTCGCCCTGTATCGAGGCTCTCACGTTCGACTCGAACGGCGTGTGCCGGAGATCTCCAGGTCCAGCCTCCGTGCCTGGCCAATCGAGGGTTCGGGTGCTCTATCAGCTCCTTCCAGCGTTTCAGTCGGCTCGACTTCGCCTCCTCGGGCTCTCTGGAGGACTGCGAGTGATGGTGCACGCTGAGAACGAGCCCCGCCTGCTTGCGCATCGAGTTCTCCCACCACGCTCGATGTGCCTTCCAAGTCGAGTCGCGCAAGTCCGGTTTCTGCTCGAGGGCTCGGCCATGTCTGGCGACGGCGGCGAAGAGTTCTCCATGCGAGATCACTTCCGTGCGCGCATCGGTGCGGCGCAGGAACTCGAGAGCATTCCCGTCGCGTACGCAGGCGAATGGCTCGCCCACGAGTCGCTCGCGCACTTGGACGCAGAGAGCAGATCCCGTGCCTACCGGCACGAGGTTGATCAGGACCTCGCTGCCGAGTTTGAGCGGAGGCTCCACGAGGTCGACCAGGACATTGACCAACGCCTCCCGCAGGGACTGTTCTTCGGGAGGGAGCGGCTCCCAACCCACGAGCTGCTCGCGCTCCTCGCGCGCGCCGATCCAGAGCGCGCCACCCTCGGCGTTCCGCAGCGCGACCACGGAGCGCGCGAGATCGCGCCGGAGCTTCTTGTCGCGCAGTTTCTCCAGGCGCTTGAACTCGAGCTGCAATCCCTCTCTCGCTCCGATCGGCGGAAGCGCGGGCGGATCAGTCGGCAAGTAAGGCATCGAGCTCTCCTTCGAAGCGCTCTGCGCGGAGCAGGAAGTCGAGGACGGGCATGGCGGTCACGCGAACGCCCTTCTTCTCGAAGTGGGTGCGGCTCTCGCCTCGATAGAGCAGCAAGGCTCGCTTGGCATCGAGTGTCTCCGCGACGGAGGCGAGGCGTGCGACATCGTCGTTCTGGAGCGAGCGCGCACCCTTCACCGAGATCGGCAAGTCGATCTCGTGTGCGATCCAGCGAAAGTCGATGTCGCGGCTCTTGCCTCCGCCGCTCGACTTCCAGAAGCCGACGAAGCTGCCCGCGGGATCTCTTGGCTCCACCATCGCCGAGAGCTCGCGCAGCGTGCGGAGCACGACGGTCTCCAGTCCGGGACCATCTTCCATGCTGACGCCGTACGCCGAAGCGATCGCGGGGTCCGCCGGAAAGACCCGAGAGTGGCGCTTGCGACCTTGGAGAGCGGCGCCGGACTTCTCCGTCGGGATCACCTCGATGGCGAGCTCTACTTGCAGGAGCGCCTCGAGCCAGCGCGCGATTCCCTCGCTTCCGAGGGAGAGCCCTTGTGCCAGCGTGCCGGGGCTCAGCTCTTCTCCGGGATGCGTGACGAGATGCGCCCATAGCTTGCGGAAGCCCGTCGGATTGCGCACGCCGAGGCGACTGGCGATGTCGCCATCGACCACTTGTCGATCGCAGATCTCCCGGACGCGCGAGCGGCTCTCATGGGGACCGAGGGCCGCGGTCCAGAGGGCGGGAAAGCCGCCGCGGAAGAGATAGGCCTCGTAGCTCGAGAACACCTCGGGGGCTTCGCGGGCGTCCTTCGGGATGGACCTTCCTTCCAGCTCCAAGCACTCGCCGAAGCTCATCGTGCGCAACGAGAAGAGGCGTACGCGATCGAGGAGCTCGCGGCCGCTTGCGCGGCGAAGCTCTCCGGGATTCGATCCGGTCGCCACGATGTGCACGCCTGCGCCTTGCGTGCGGTGGACGAGGTCGCGGAGTTGAAGATGCCAGTTCTCGAGATACTGAACTTCGTCGATCGCGACGATGCACGGATGTGCATTCGAGCGTTGCTCGCGGGCGTAGGTGTCATAGAGGTCCGACAGGGCGACGCCCGCGAGCATCGAATCCTGGCAGTCGAGGTAGAGTGCGTTCCGCGGCGGAAGATCGAGGCGTTCCACATGAGCTGCGAGAAGCTGCTTCACGAGCGTCGTCTTGCCGATGCGCCGGAGCCCGACCACGAGGGTCGCTTGGGGCGACGAACCCGAGAAATGGGCTTCCAATGCGCCGAAGAGTCGGCGTCGATACGTGCCAGCTCGCGCTTCCGGAGCCGTATCGGCGGTCCACCAGGGATTCAAGACGCGCAGGGCTTGACGCGCGATTTCGATGGTTTTGCCGTCGATCATGCTATGGATTCTTGGCTATACCCGTTCAGGTGTCGATGGATCACTCCTGTCCTCGGTCAAAAGGACCGTAAAACGGTACCTAGAGGCCGTTCTTGATCATGCACCATCAGCGGCGACGAATCGCCTTCCTGGCAGCGGCGGCCGCCATCGGCCTTGCGCTCCTCGGTTTGCTATTCGTCACCCTCGACGAGCGCGAAACGAGCAGAGACCTCGGGGGCCCCAGTGCGGGCTGGGCCGAAGGGCCAACATCCTCCGAAGCGAGGCCGCGCGAGCCCGGCTTCGCAGCGCAGCGCCGCGACGACAGCGCCGGCGTCGGAGCCGAGCCGCTCGCGGGCGACCTCCACGTGCTCTGCCTCGCTCCCGACGGAACCCCCGTACCAGGGCTCGAGGTCGAGGTGCGCACGCTCGATCGTTCCGGCGAGCGGCCGCTGGAGACCTTCTTCTCGCAGCGCGCCGATGCCTCGGGACGCCTCTGCTTCGCGGGCGCGCGCGAGGTGCTGCTCCGCGAGGAGGCGCCGCATGGCTGGGCGCTAGCGACCTCGGAGTTCCGGCCGTGGGTGGCGCCGCTGCGGCTCGATCTCGCACGCGACTTCGAGCGCGTCGTCGAGTGGCGCTTGCCGCCGTTCGGGGCGGTCGAGGTGCGGGTGCTCGATCCCTGTGGCCGGCTCTACGCGGAGCCGATCTCCTTCGAGCTCGAAGAGGCCGAGGGGGCCGCGACGCGACCGCTCAGCGCCGACTCCGCGGATGGCATCGCTCGCTTCGAGAACGTGGGTTTGGCGCTGCCGTTCTTGCTGCGGACCAGGTGGGGGCGCCTCGGCGTCATTCCCGATCGGCGCGTGGAAGCGCTCTCCTCTCACGGGGAGTGTCGCCTCGTCGAGGTGCGACTGGGAGGGAGCTCGACCGCTCTCTGCATGTGCCTCTTCGATGCCGATGGAACGTGCCTTGGCGATGCGGAGCTCTGGGCGTCGTTCCCGCGCGAGGCCTCGGCCGTCGAAGAGCGCTCGGGGCCGTACACGCCACGTTCCAGCTTCGTCGCGCGCTTGTTCACCGATCGCAAGGGACGTGCGTTCCTGGAGGCCGATGCGGCATCTCTGAAGCTCCTCCTTCGCGATCCCAAGCGCGCGCAGTGCTTGCTCGTCGAACTGCCCCTTCTGCGAGAAGGCGAAGATCGCGATCTCGGGGAGCTGCATCTCCGCCGTGCCGAGATCCTCGCGAGCGGGCGTGTGCTCGGGAACGATGGAGCGCTTCGTCCCGATGCCATCGTCGATGCCTATCCTCTGCCGCTGGTCGGCCGCTTGTATGAGAATCCCACGGGAGCCGATGCGCGCTTCTCGGTCCGTTGCGACGAGGAGGGACGCTTCGCGATGCACGCGCTCGATCCCTCGAAGCCGCTGCCTTCGCGGCTGCTGCTCTGTGCACGAGACGCGCGTGCCGAGCTCTGCGCCGAACCGCTGGAGATCGAGTGCGGCGCGATGGAGATCGAGCTGCGACTCTCCGCGACCGGCCGCCTGCTCGTCGAGCTGCTCCTGCCGGAGGAGCCTCGTCGCGGTTGGTTCTCCACGCGGCTCGTCGATGCGGCGGGGCGAGCGTGGTCCTTGTCCTCCCGAGCACGAAACAAAGCCTCGGCGCTCGTTGCCGAAGGGCTTCCACCGGGGATCTACACGCTCGGCATCCATCTCGATCTCGAGGATGCGCCACTCGTCTCCGTGACAAACATCGTCGTGCCGAGCGGCGGCGAGTGTGCGGATGCGCGCTTGCGCCCGCTCGATCTGCGGCCTCATGTACACGTGATCGCGCTCGACCTCGAGCGCGCGGACGGAGCTCCTCTCGCGTTCCCCGGCATCCTCGAGCTGCGCGAGCCTTCGGCGGGAATCGGAGCGACGCGCAGCCTCGCGGTGCGGATCAAGGACTTCCGCGCGGTGCTCCCAGCGCGCCCCTTCGTCGGCACCTTGCGCTTCGACGGCTGCGAGCCCGCAGAGCTCGACCTCGGCTCGCCGCGTCAGCGCGTGGTCCTGCGCCCGCGCTGAGCGCTCGCGCTGCGCACGGCGCTCAGCGCGTGAGCGAGCGCGCCGCGCGCAGCCCGAGGTCGTCGTTCCGGAACGTCGGCGCGTAGCCGCTGCCGTAGGCCGAGCGCGCATAGGCCGCGGGCCCGATGAAGCTCCCGCCGCGGAAGACGCGGTTCCGCGACCGATCCGCGGTGTCGGGTCGGAGGCCATCGCCGCTGCGCTCGCCGCCGTAGCTGCCGCGCTGGTCGCGGCACCACTCCGCGACGTTGCCGTGCATGTCGTGGAGGCCGAACGCGTTCGCCGCGAAGCTGCCGACGGGCGCGTGGACGACATGCCCGTCCGCCCAGGCTTCGAAGAGGCCCCAATGCGGTGCCGCGCGCTCGGCATCGGCATCCGCGACGTTGGCTGCGGTAGGCAGCTCGTCGAAGGGGACGCTCCAAGGCGTCGTGGTCTCCGCGCGACAGGCGTACTCCCATTGCGCTTCCGTCGGCAGCACGAGGCCGTGGCGGCCGAGCACGAGCTCGCCTTGCGTCCAGTCGACTTGCTCCACCGGGTTCCATCGCTCGATCTTGCGTCCGCTGGCCATCTGCCCCGCCTTGAAGCCGCTCGGCGCTCGTCGCTCCGCGTCCCAGGTGCAGAGCCGCGCCCACTGCGCCTGCGTGAGCTCGTGTCGCGCCAGGAAGAACGGCGACAAGCGCACTGGATGCAGCGTCTCGTCGTCGCGGCGCCGTTCGTCGTAGTAGGGCGCCTCGCGATCTTCGTCCTGCGAGCCGAGGGTCACCGTGCCGCCGGGCAGCAGCACGAACACGATGCCCGTCTCGCCCTGCATCTCGATCGAGCCGTCCTCGCGATGCACGGGGATCGGGATCTCGCCGAGCGGCTGCTCGCCATCCCACGCGCTGCGGAGGTCGTAGAACTCCCAGAGCTTCGTGCGCGGGTTCATCCCGATCGGCACCAAGCCGATCATCGCGTCGTCCGCGAGCTCGATGGCTCGTCCCGCATAGCGTGAGCTCGCGACGACATCGTCCGCCTTCGCGATCGCGGCGCGCGCACCGGCCCACGTGACGCGCGCCAGCGGATGCGCGCGCGAGATCGCGGCCACTTCCCGCGCCCAGCGCAGCCGACGCTCGACGTCGAGCTTCTGCTGCCGCGCGAGCGCTTCCAGACGCAGCACCAGCGCCGTCAGCGTCTCGTGCAGGAAGCGCGCCGCCTCGCCGTCCGCCGTCGTCGGAAACGTCCAGGTGCGCCGCTCGCGGACCAACGCTTCGAGCTCGGCGTGCCGCGCTTCCACCTTGCGCAGGAGCTCGCTCGAGCTGTCGATCGCCGCGGCGATGGCGCGCGCGTGCGTCGTGTAGGTCTGCTGCTCCTCCTCGGGTGCGACCGCCAGCGCTTCCGCGCTCGTCGTTCGTGCTTCCTCGTCCTGGCCGTTCGCGAGCAGCGCCCACGCCAAGGTGTCGAGGAAGGAGGCGCGCTCGGCGTCGCTCTCCGCCTTCGCGACGGCCGCGCGCGCCGCAGCGAGCGCCAGCGCTTCCTCACCCCAGACCGTGCGAGCCCCCAGGACGGGAGTCACGCGCGACCACGCCAGCGCGTCGAGCTCCTCCGCATCCAGCGCTCGCTGCTGCGGCGAGAGCTCCGGCACGCTCAGCGAGCGCCCCTCGCGCAGCGCCTGCGCGGTGCGCAACGCGGCCAAGTGCTTCGTCACGAGCTCCAGCTCCGCGGCTCTCGGATGTGAGCTCCGATCGGCCGCGGCTTCTGCCTCGGTGAAGGGCAAGGTCTGCGCGCGCAGCTCCTCGATCGCGCGCCGGATCTCCGGCTCCATCGCGAGGAGCTTGCCGCAGTCCTCGCGCAGCCAGAGCTCCAGTGCCTCGATCTGCTCGTGCGTCGCCGGCCAGAGCTCCTGTTCGTTCGCGAGCGCGCGGCGATAGAGCACGTCGGCGGAGAGCTGGTGGAAGTTCCGCACCGTGGCCGCGAGCTTCGCAGCGGTGCGCTGCTCGTCCTCCTTCGCGCTCGTCTCCGCTTCGGCCAGCTCCGCGTTCTCGCGCGCGAGCCAAGTGGTTCCGAGGATGGCGAGTAGCAAGATCAGCACGGCCGTGGCCAAGCTCGCCGCGAGCGGTCGGTTGCGCTTGATCCACAAGCGCAGCTCGATCAACGCTCCGGTGCGATACGCGGACACGACTTGCGATCCCAGGAACGCGCGCAGGTCCGCGGCCAAGGCCGAGGTGTCCGCGTAGCGCTGGTCGCGCGCGCGCGCCATCGCCTTGCCGATGATGGCCACGAGCTCCGGCGGCACGCCGCTCCGCAGCTCTTCGATGGGCCGCGGCGGAAGAGCGAGCACATCGTCGAGGATGCGGTACGCGGGCTTCCGCGCTCCCGGGGTGGTGTAGGGCGCGGTGCTCGTCACGAGCTCGTAGAGCATCGCGCCGATCGAGTACACGTCGGCCCGCGCATCGAGCTCCTCTCCGCGCGCTTGCTCCGGGCTCATGTAGCTCGGCGTGCCGAGCGTCGTTCCGTCCATCGTCACGACGGAGGAGCCGAGCTCCGCCTCGGCGTCGCGGCGCCGCGCCGTGTCGAGCCGCGAGATGTCGAGCGCGGCTTCGGGGCGGATGCGCAGGTCGTTCCGGTCCGGTTGCCCCACCACCTTGGCGAGGCCCCAGTCCATCACGTACACCTCGCCGAACTTGCCCACCATCACGTTGCTGGGCTTCAAGTCGCGATGCAGCACGCCCTTCGAGTGCGCATACGCCATCGTGTCGCACACCTTCAGCACGACTTCGAGGGCCTGCGTCAGCGTCCAGCCCTCGCGCCCTGCGAACGCGTCCGCGAACACGTCGCTCGCCGTGCGCCCCTTCACCAGGCGCATCGTGAACCACACCTTGCCGGCCTGGTCCAAGCCCAGCTCGTGCACCGGTACGACCCCGGGATGATCGAGCTGACTCGAGACCTGCGCTTCCTCGAGGAAGCGCCCGAGCATCTGATGCGCGAGCGCTTCCTCTTCGGCGCTCCGCGGCGCGCCCTGCTCGAGCAGGAGCTTCATCGCCAGCCGGCGATTGAGGTGCCGATCGTGAACGCGGTAGACCGCGCCCATCCCACCCTTGCCGACTTCGCCTTCCACGACGAAGCGCTCGGCGTCGAGCTTCGGTGCGCTCGCGAGCTTCGCGAGCAGCTCCTCGGTGGCGGTGGACTGCACGCGCTCTCTCTCGGCCCGTGCGGCCGAGCTCGCTCGATCGCGCGAGGAGTTCAGCAGCAGCTCGAGCGCCTGCTCGCGCAGCGCGGCATCCGCGCCCGCTTCGCGACGCACGAAGGTCTCGCGCTCCTCCTCGGGCAGCGCTTGCGCTCGATGGAGGAGCGCTCGGGAGCGGTCGAGCGCATCGGCCGAGGAAGGGTCGGTGGGCGGCGTCATGGTGGTTCGCGATCGAGGCCAGGATGGGGGGCCGCTCGGGCCGGCAGCAAGCGAGCGCTGCGAGGTTCTCCATCGGCTCGATCGCCGTTCGGCCCGTGCGCGCAACGCCGACTTCGTGCGCGGTCCGCTCTCCGCGGCGAGCTGGCGCCGGCGCGCCACGGGAGGAGGGGGCTCCTCACCGCTCTCGTCGGCTCGCCTCTGGCGCGCGGCGGCGCCCCGCGCAGTGTCTTCGATCGTTGACTTTTAAGGGAAGTCATCGATCATGGACACCGGCGAAGTCGATGAACGCTGACATCGGTGAGATGTCGTCGATCGACGACACGAGGTGGCCATGCGCATACGAACGGCGAAGGACCTGGGGCTGCTCGCGCGGGAGCAGCGGAAGCGGCGCGGCTGGGGGCAGGCCGAACTCGCCGAGCGCGTGGGGGTGAGCCGCCAGTGGGTGGTCGCCTTCGAGGGCGGGAAACCGGGAGTGGAGCTCGGCCTCGTGCTGCGGACGCTGCACGAGCTCGGCCTCGAGCTCGAGATCGGCGGCGGCGAGCAGAGCGGTGGCGCGCCGGCGCTGGAGAGCGCCGTCGATCTGGATGCGCTGCTCGAGCGCGCGCGGAGGACGGACCCGTGAGCGAGCTGCTGATCGCGGCCTACGAGCAGCGCGTGATGGGGCGCGTGCTGCGCACGCGCCAAGGGAAGCTCTCGTTCGTCTACGACGAAGCCTGGCGTGCGACGCGGGGCGCCTTCCCGCTCTCGCTCGCGCTGCCGCTCGCGGCGGCCGAGCATCCGAGCGCGCCGATCGAGGCCTATCTCTGGGGGCTCCTGCCGGACAACGAAGCCGTGCTCGAGCGTTGGGCGCGGCGCTTCCAGGTCTCGGCGCGGAACGTCTTCGGGCTGCTCGCCGAGGTGGGCGAGGAGTGCGCGGGCGCCGTGCAATTCGTGCGCGAGGAACGCTGGGAGATGCTGCGCGAGGAGAGCGCGCCGCGCATCGATTGGCTCGAAGAGAAGGATCTCGAGCAGCGCTTGCGAGCGCTCCGCGAGGATCACGCCGCCTCGCGGCGCCTCGGAGATGCGGGCCAGTTCAGCCTCGCGGGTGCGCAGCCGAAGACCGCGCTCTTCCACGATGGCGCGCGCTGGGGGATCCCCGCGGGTCGCACGCCCACGACGCACATCCTGAAGCCGCCGACGGGGGAGTTCGACGGGCACGCGGAGAACGAGCACTTCTGCCTGGCACTCGCGCGCTCTCTGGGCCTGCCCGCCGCGCACTCGCGCGTGGTGCGCTTCGGTGGCGAAGTCGCGATCGCCGTCGAGCGCTACGATCGCGCGCGCTTGCCCGATGGGCGCGTCGTGCGCCTGCACCAAGAGGATCTCTGCCAGGCGCTCGGTGTGCCGCCGCTGCGGAAGTACGAGAGCGAAGGCGGGCCCGGGATCCGCGCGATCCACGCCCTGCTGCGCGAGAGCTCGAGCAAGCCCGAGGAGGACGCGCGAACCTTCGTCGATGCGCTGATCTTCCAGTGGCTGATCGCCGGCACGGATGCGCATGCGAAGAACTACGCGCTGCTGCACGCGCCCGGTCCGCGCGTGCGCTTGGCGCCGCTCTACGATCTCGCAAGTGCCCTGCCCTATCCGCAGCAGATCGACGCCTATCGCGCGAGCCTGGCGATGAAGGTCGGCGGCAAGGCGGCGCTGCGCGAGATCGGGCCCAAGCAGTGGGCGAGCTGCGCCACGGAGCTCGGCTTGGCACCGCGCGAGCTGCTCGCGCGCGGGGCCGAGCAGGCCGAGCGCCTGGTCGCGCGCGCGTTCGAGAGTCGCGACGCTCTCGCGCGCGAAGGGCTCGATCATCCGCTCGTGCCGCGCCTCGCGGAGGCGCTGGCCGCGCGGGGCAAGGAGCGCGGCGCGGTGCTGCGCGCCGCGCTGCAGAGCGCGGAATGAGCGCGACGCGCGCTCAGCGCGCGCCGATCGTCGCCGCGCGCGCCGAGGAGAGCACGATGCCGAGCGGGTTGCTGCCCGGCGCGAGGAGCAGCGCTTGCTGATAGAGCGTGCGCCCGAGGAGCTCGGGAGCGACCGGGATGTTCGTGCTCTGGAGCGCGCGAGCACCGACGAGCTGCAGGGGCGCCTGCGCCTCGATGCTCACGTGCAGGAGGCAGCCCGCGGCGCCGAGAGGGCCGAAGTCGAGCGGCAGCGGGATCGCGCTCCACTGCGTGTTCGAGGTGCCGAAGAGCATCAGCGCCGCGAGCGTGTTCGAGGGCAGCGGCGCCACCTCGAGCGAGAAGCTCTCGCCGATCCACGGTCGCGCGCCGAGCTCGCTCGCGAGCCGTGCTTGCGGCGTGCCGCAGCCCGCGCCGATCTCCGCGTAGGCCGCTTCGGCGTTCGTGCGCAGTTCCCAGGTGTCAGAGTAGATCTGCCCGACGGAGGAGAGCTGGCCGCCGTAGAGCACGAGGCAGCGACGCGTCTCGTCGAAGGCCATCGCCGCTTCCATGCGCGGCGTCGGCAACTGCGCCGGCGTGCGCCGTCGCCAAGTGACGCCGTCCCACTCCCAGTGCTCGTCGCTGTTCGCGCCGAGACCGAACGCGACGAGGCGCTCGCGCGCGTCGTCGTAGGCCAGCGCGGGGCTCTGTCCGAGCGGGGGGAGCTGCGCGGGCGTGATCGCGATCCAGTTCGAGCCATCCCACTCCCAGTGGTCGCGGAGCTGCGGAACGCCTCCGAAGAGCACGATGCGCGAACGCTTCTTGTCGTAGGCCAGGCCGGGCTTGATGCGCGGCGTGGGGCGCGTCGCAGGCGAGAGCTGCGTCCAGTCGACGCCGTCCCACTGCCACGTCTGATCGCTCAAGCCGACGCCGGCGAACATGCCGCCGAAGAGCAACACGACGCCGCGCGCTTCATCGAAGGCCAATCCCGCGCCGAGCAGCGCACCCGGCTTGTGCACGGGGAAGCTCTGCCGCCAAGCCGCGCCATCGAAGATCCACGTCTCGTCGGTGGAGCTGAGGCGTGCGAAGTCGAGCCCGCCGTAGCGCACCGTCTCGCCGCGCACGCGATCGTAGGCGTAAGAGGTCTCGATGTAGCCCGGCGCACCGCTCGCGATGTCGGTCCAGCCGCGCCCGTTCCAACGGCTCACGGTCGTGCCGGTGCGCGGAGAGAAGAGGAGCGGCACCCGCAGGGCGGTATCGTAGACCATGCGGAAACCCGCGCTGCCGGGCGGACCGCCGCCGACGCGCAGCCAGTCCGTGCGATCCCATTCCCAGGTCGCGTCGAGGAGCAGCAGGATGTTCGTGCCGCCGAAGCTGACGAGGCGATCGCGAGCGATGTCGAAGGCGAGGCCGAAGCCCATCATCAGGTTGGGCACGTTCGGGCTCGCGAGCAGCGTCCAGCTCTGGCCGTCGTAGCGCAGCAAGCTGGAGGTCATTCCGCCGAAGGAGCCGAGGAGGAGCACGCCTCCCTGCAGCGCGTCGTACGCCATCGCCGGCGCGCGGATGCCTCCGGGCAAGAGCGCGCCGCCGACCCACGAGTTGGACTGCGGATCCCATTCGAAGCAATCGTCGAGCGGCACGACGCCGCCGGCGCCGAGGCCGAAGCCCGCGGCCAGCACCAGGACTTGGCGTTGCACGTCGTACGCGAGCGCCGCGCCGAGGCGCGCGCTGGGGGCGCCGCCGGGGGGCACGCGCGTCCAGAGCGCGCCGTCCCACTCCCAGTGATCGCCGAGCAAGTTCTGCGAGGCGCCGTCGCGCGAGCCGCCGAAGAGCACGACCCGATCGCGCCCTTGGTCATAGGCGAGCGCGGGTTGCGTGCGCGCCTCGGGGCCGCTCGTCGCGAGCAGCGTCCAGTCGGCGCCGTTCCAGCCCCAGGTGTCGCGGAGCGCGCCGCTAGCACCATAGCCGCCGAACATCACGCAGAGGTTCCGCCGCGAGTCGAACGCCATCGCGGCTCCTTGGCGGCCGGGCGGCACGGTGAGCGGTGTGCGCCGCGTCCAACCCAGGCCGTCGTACTCCCAAGTGTCCGCGAGCGGCGAGCCCGAGAACGGCGCGCCGCCGAAGAGCACCGTGACGCCGCGCGCCGCGTCGTAGGTCAGCGCGTAATTGCTGCGCGGACTGATCCCGTCGCTGCGCTGGCTCCAGTTGATCTGGGCCGCCGAGGGAGCGACGAGGGCGCCCCCGAGCACGAAGAGGGAGAGAGAGGCGACGCGGAGGACGGCTCGGCGCATGGCGAAGTCCGGAGCGGTGTGGGGGGGAGCGAACGCTAGAGCGGAGTACCTGCCGCGGCAAGGGGGCATCGGACCGGTGCGAAAGCGCGGGAGAGTTCCGCCCCCCTCGCGCGTAAGATCGCCCGCACCGCGCCTCGCATCGAGGTGCCGACCCCTGGGCTCATGCGCACGACGATCCTCCCGCGCACGTTCGCGCTCGTTCTCTGCTTCTGCGTCCGCGCTCTGCAGGCGCAGCAGGAAGACATCCCCGTCGAGCCCGGCGACTCGCTGCGCGCCTTGGGTGAGCGCATCGAGAAGCGCTTCGGGAAGAACGGCATCGCGCGCTTCCAAGCTGGCCTCGTGGCCGGGCTCGACGCGCGGAACGGGGGCGCGCGGCCGCGGCTGCTGCGCCGCGAGCTCGAGCTCGGCGCGCCGGTGCCGAAGTTCGCCGACGGGATCGAAGGAGCGGTGATCGAGATCCCCATCACCGCGACGCTGGAGGTCGAGTCGGTCGATGGGATCCTGCGGCACCTCACCTTCGCGTTGCATCAGGACTATCGCCTGGAGAGCGCCAGCAGCGGCGGGGTAGTACTCGGCACCGAGCGCTTGGGGGCCGTGGCTTCGGCGACCTTGGCGCAGCCGCTCGGACACGGCGCGCGCGGACAAGTCGTGCTGCGCTATGCCGCGCGCTTCGATCGCACGCGCGATCCGCAGAAGATCGAGGACCGCGGCTTCTACGGGCGCGGCGAGCTCTTCTGGGGACGCTCGAGCGTCGCGTGGTATCCCTCGCTGCGCGGGCAGTCGGCGCCCGGCAAGCTGAAGCTCCGCATCGGGCGCGGGTTCCGCGTGATCGGGCCGGGGACGCTGCTCGAGGATCGGCCGCTGCCCGATGCGGGCGATGTGGAGCTGCGCTTCGATGCGCCGACGGATCCCTGGTTCGTCGCGGGCGAGCTCGCGAAGCTGCGCTTCGTCGAGGACGAGCGCATCTACGAGTGGGTCGGGCCGCTGGATCGCGAGGACTTCGGGCGGGCCTTGCTCGCGCGCGCGGCCGACGTGCTGCGCTGGTGCGAGGCGCGCGGGTTGCCGGTGCCGCCGAAGGGCGCGGTCGCGCTGCAAGCGTGCACGCTCGGTCCGCCGTGGAGCCGCACCGAGTGCTGGGAAGCGCTGTTCACCGAGCCCGGCTTCACGCTGGAGCCCGAGCTCATCGCGGCGCTCGTCGGGCGCGGTTGGTGGTGGGGGATCGGGTTCGTGCGCACGTCGCTCGACGAGGGGCTCTGGACCTACCTCGGACGGCGCTATGCGATCGAGCGCAACTATCGCGACGACCGCGGCGATTGGTGGGCGAACGGCGACACCGGGCGCTTCGCGCGGCTCGCGCTGGAGCAAGGAGAAGGGCTCGGTTCGTTGCGCGCGCTCTTGATGGGCAAGAGCCCGCTGCCCGAGCTCGCGATGCGCGCGCAGATGCTCGCGGGGAAGAGCGCGCTCTACTTCCGAGCACTCGAGCACGCGCTCGGGAAAGAGCGCTTCGATCAGCTCTTGCGGCACGTGCGCTTGTTCAGCGCGGGGCAGAGCATCGAAGCGGATGTGTGGGCGACGCTCGCGAAGGAGCGGCTCGGCGTCGACGTGAACGTGATCGCTGCGGCGTGGATCGATGCGGAGCATCTCGCGACCTACGAGATCGCCGCGGCCGAGGTGGCCGAGCAGGACGGTGCACCGGCGCTGCGACTGCGCGTGCGCGCCGGGCATCATCCGCTCGGTCTCGCGCTGCCGGTCGAAGTCGTCACGGCCGCGGGGCGCGAGCGACATCTCTTGCAGCCCGAGCGCGAAGAGCAGGAGTTCCTGCTGCGCACGCAAGGCGCGCCACAATCCGTCGAGCTCGACCCGGAGCTCCTGCTGCCGCGCTCGCCGCGGACGCTCGCGTTCGAGCCGACGCTCGAGAGCTTGGTCGGCGCCGTGGCGCGCGCGAAGCGCATCACCGTCGTGCATCCCGCCGGCGACCGCGAGCTCGAACGAGCGAACGCCCTCGTCGAGCGCTTGAAGTCGACCGGCACGCTCGCGCGCGAAGCCGCGGCCCTCTCCGATGCCGCGGCACTCGAGCGCGGCTTGCCGAGCGAAGGCTTGATCGCGTTCCTCGGTGACGCCGCGACGAATCGCGCGATCGCGCTGCTGAAATCCTCACTCCCGCTCGAGCTCGAAGAGCGCGCCGTGAAGCGCCGCGACGGCCTGCGCATCCCTTGCCCCGCCGGCGCCGCCGCGCGCATCTGGTGGTTCGATCCCGCCGCCGACACCAAGATCTCGCTCTGGTGGACTCGCTCGAAGGAAGAGCTCCCCGGCCTCGAAGACGATCAATACGTCCTCTACGACGGCCCCTACCCTCTCACCCGCGGCTGGCTCCCCGCCAAGAACCGCCTCCTCCGCTCCCTCCGCTAATCCCCGCCGACCCCGGACGTACGGTGCCAGGAACGTTTTAACCGGGGTCTCACGACCCCGGTGAAAACGTTCCTGGCACCGTACGGACGGCCTCGAGGCGGAGGAGGTGCCAGAGGTCGGAGACGTGGCGGTGTTCGGTGAGGAGGGCGCCGATGCTGACGCGGACCATCCAGCGGCCGTCGAGTTGGGCGGGGGTGAGATAGGCGTGGCCCGAGGCGTTGATGCGCTCGCACCAGGCGAGGGTGTGGCGATCGAGGGCTTCGCCCGCGAGGCCGGGCGGCTCGTGGCGGAGGCAGAGGGTTTGCAAGGGAACCGGGGCGAGCAAGCGCCAGGGCGGCGTCGCGCGCACTTGCTCGGCGAGCCAGCGCGCGTTCGCGAGATCGCGGCGCAGGCGCTGCTGGAGTCCTTGCACACCTTGCTCGCGGATCAGCCACCAGAGCTTCAGCGCGCGGAAGCGGCGGCCGAGCGGGATGCCCCAGTCGCGGTAGTTCCGCACGTTGCCGTCGGCGGCGCTCTGTAGATAGCTCGGGTTCGTGCCGAGGACGCGCACCAAGTGCTGTGGATCGCGCACGTAATAGGTGGAGCAATCGAACGCGACGCCGAGCCACTTGTGCGGGTTCGCGACCAGGGAATCGGCCCGCTCGATGCCGTGCCAGAGCGAACGACACTCGGGCAGGATCATCGCCGAGCCCGCGAGTGCGGCATCGACGTGGAGCCAGAGGCCGTGCGCTTCGATCACCTCGGCGATCGCGTCCAGCGGATCGCAGGCCGTGGTCGCCGTGGTCCCCGTCGTCGCGACGACCGCGCAGGGGTGGCGGCCCGCGGCGAGGTCCTCTCGGATCGCCTCCGCGAGCGCATCGGGGCGCAGCGCATAGCTCGCATCGCAAGCGATCTTCCGCAGATGCTCGCGGCCGAAGCCGGCGAGGAGTGCTGCTTTCTCGACCGAGCTGTGCGCGTGCGCCGAGCAGTACACGATCAACGGAGCCGCGTGCTCTTGGAGCCCGCCGCGCGCGAGGGCGAAAGAGCTCGCGCGCTCGCGCGCGCAGAGCAGCGCGACCAGCGAGCTCGTCGATGCCGTGTCCTGGATCACGCCGCTCCAGCGCTCCGAGAGCCCGAGCATCTGCCGCAGCCAATCGCACGCGACCTCTTCCAGCTCGGAGAGCGCGGGCGAAGAGGCCCAGGACAGCCCGAGCACGCCGAGCCCCGTCGAGAGGAAGTCGCCGAGCACGCTCGCGAGCTCGCCGTTCGACGGGAAGTAGCCGAAGAAGCGCGGGTGCTGCCAGTGCGTGAGCGCCGGCACCAGCGTCGCCTCGAGGTCTTGGAACACCGCGTCCAAGGACTCGGGCTCCCGCGGCGGCTCCGCCGGCAAGCGCTGCTTCACCCAGCCCGGAGGAACCTCCGCGCGCACGGGTAGCGCCTCCGTGCGCGCGCGGTAGTCGGCGATCCAATCGACCAAGCGGTGCGCCGCGGCGCGGAACTCTTCGCTGTTCATGGCGCGCGCACGCTAAGCTCTGCGCGCGAAGTTCTCCAGACACGCGATGCCCCTCACCTACGCCGGCCCCGTCTACCGTCCTCCCAGCGAAGCCGAGAGCCTGATCCTCCAGGTGACGCTCGGCTGCTCGTACAACGAGTGCAGCTTCTGCGCGATGTACCGACAGAAGTCGTTCAAGAAGCGCCCGCTGGAGGAGCTCGCGCGCGAGATCGAGCACGTGCGGCGCATCGATCCCTCGGTGCGCCGCGTGTTTCTCGCGGACGGCGACGCGCTCGTCTGCTCGACGCGGCATCTCCTGAAGGTGCTCGCGTTGTTGCGCGCCGCGTTCCCTTCCCTCGCGCGCGTCTCGACCTACGCCTCGCCGCAGGCGCTGCGGAAGAAGAGCGAAGCGGAACTCCGCGAGCTCTGCGAAGCGGGCCTCGCGCTGCACTATCTCGGCTGCGAGAGCGGCGACGATGTGGTGCTGGAGCGCATCGCGAAGGGCGCCGACAGCCGAGAGCTCGCGGAGCTCGGACTCCGCGTGCAAGCCGCGGGAGCGAAGCTCTCGTGCATGTTCCTCTCGGGCCTCGGCGGGCGCGAGCGCTGGGAAGAGCACGCGCTGGCCTCGGCGCGCCTCGCCTCCGCGATCTCGCCGCGCTATCTGAGCTTGCTCACTGTGACGCCCGTGGCGGGAACGCCGCTGCACGAGCAGTGGACGCGCGGTGAATTCGAGCTCTTGGATCCCGTCGAGATCACGCGCGAGATGCGGACCTTCGTCGCGGCGCTCGAGCCCAGAGCGGGCATCGTCTTCCGCGCGAACCACGCCTCGAACTACCTGCCGCTCGGCGGGACCCTGCCGAAGGACCGCGCGGCGATCCTCGGCGCGCTCGACGCCGCGCTCGCCGATCCCGAAGGCGCGCCCTTCGTGCCGGAAGAATGGCGCGGCCTCTGATCCTTTACCTCTCTCTGACGTAGGCTGCTCCGCGCCG
>JAEUHW010000115.1 GCA_016793245.1 Planctomycetota bacterium | reverse complement strand
AGCCGGGAAAAGGTCGCGTGATGTATCCCGACGACGAGATGGATGGCCCCGCGAGCAGATCGAAGGTCCCTTGTAAGCCCCGAGGCTCCGAGACCCGCAGATAGACGCGCTGCTGTCCGTAGGTCACGAACTGCGGATCCACCGGCACAGCGCACGAGGACGGGACGCAGGCGATGCGGAACAGGTTGTTGCACGCTCCGACATAGACCTGCACTTCGGGCGCGAAACCGGGCGGACCCGAGGTCGGGCACGCGACCCAGGACGAGCTCCAGGATGAGCTCGGGACGTAGGTGTACCAGACGTCGGCGTTCGGCGGAGAGCAGACCGCCACCTCAGTAGAGCGCGTGGCCTCGACGTTGCTCAGGTTTCGATAGGGCGGCGTTCCCGGCAGGTAGATCGCTCGCGAGCAGTCATCCGCGGCGTTGCACCAGCTGTCGATGACTTGCTCGGCGATCGAGGTCTCGCAGCCATTCTGCACCTGCAAGCGCACACGGCGTCGCCCGGTGGCGCTCACGATCTGCATGGGATTCTGGAGCGTCGAATCCACGATGCCATCCGACTCGAAGTCCCAAGCCCAGCTCGTCGGGCCACCGCTCGACTGATCTGTGTAGAAGTAGTTGAGAGGACAGGTCCTACTCGTGCGCTGCTCGGCGTAGGCGAAGCGCGCGATGAGGGGTTGCGGTGTAGCCACGCGAACGAACTTGCGCCGCACGGCCGTCGCGCGCGCGCCGCTGGCATCCGCGACGCGCAGACTGACGTCGTACTCTCCGCAAGCGCGGGGCAGGAAGGTCGGATTCGGCACGCGCGAATCGATGACTCCATCCGACTCGAAATCCCATTCCCAGCTCGTGATGCCCTGCGGATCAGGCGTGCTGCTCAAGTCCTGAAGCACGATCGATTGCCCGGGCGTGATCGTCCCCGGCAGAGCCGACGCCGCGCCGCGGAACGCCGCGTAGATCGCGCCGAGTGGGCGGTAGTGCATGCGCACGACCGGGACTCGCGTTCGATCGATCACGGAGGCCATCGTCGCGTTCGAGCTGAAGAACGCCCCCATCATCGCGCCTTGGTACCTGCTGGTCGCCGCGGCGTCGATCGTCATCCACGGGTTCGAGAGAGGTCCAGGCGCGCGCCATGCGAGCACGAGCTCGCGCTCATCCCGGGGATCGATCACGAACGAAGCGGGGAACGAGAGCACCCAATCACGCGGCGAGCGACTCGCGCTGCCGATCGGCAGAACGAGCGGGCCAGTCCTGCAAGTGCGAGGAGAAGCGTCGTCCCAAAACGCGCCGAGGTTCGACGGATAGGCGGCGCTGCTCGAGCTCACGAACGGCTGACCGATCTCGAGCTGGAGGTCGCCGAAGAAGGCCGTGGGCCAGGAGTTGGCCGTTGCGTCCGGTCGCAGATCGATCTGCGTGATCTCGATCGGACCGCTCGAGGGGAAGTTCGAAGCCCCGTAGATCCAATGCCAATGCTGCGGCAGCGTGAACAAGAAGAGCGCGCTGTCCGCGCTCGCCCCTTCGACCTGCTCCAGGCCTGGAGGCAAGGTCTGCGTGAGCTGCGCGGAAACGAGCGACGGAACGAGCAGCAGGGCCGCGAAGGCGTTCGCGAGTCCGGACATACACATGGGGCACCTCGAATCGGAGCTCGACGCAACGGGACGCCAAGCTTACGCGAAGACGAATTGGTAGCGCGCCGCCGCGCATCGACCGCGACCTCCGCGCACCGCAAGCCGCGCTACGTGTAGATCGTCACCGGCCGCGTCCAGAAGAGCTGCAACGCCTGCGGTGTAGCGAGCCCCTCGCCGAGCAGCGCTTGCAGGTGGATCGGCGCCGAGAGGAGCGCGGGTTCGAAGGGGAACGACACGACGAAGTACCAGCTCCCGCCCGTCAGCGGTCGCGCCTCGAGGAGGCTCGTCGAGCTGGGATCGAGCAACAGGCCGCCCCGCGCGGCGGGGAGCAGCGCGATCGGCGAGGCGAGCACCGGTTGCCCCACCGACGCGAAGAGCAGTCCGAAGTCGTCCTCCCACGTGTTCCGAATGCGCAGGGCGAAGCTCGTCCAGGCTCCCGGAGGAGGAGCCTGGCGATACCAACCATGCCCTTCGATCTCGAGGATGCGCGTCGTCGCGAGTGCGAGCACGCGCAGCGAGGTGAGCACAGGAATTCTCACGAGGCGATTGTGGCGGACCTCGAGCCGCAGCGACGCCAGTCGAGTCGGAGCCGAAAGGGAGATCAGTTGGCTGAGGTTTCCGAACTCCAGCACGCCGAACGAGGTCGTGGAACCTCCCGGAACGGCCCGGCCCAGGACCTCGATGTCCAGCCACGGGCTATCGAGGAACGCGAGCTCCAAGGAGTTCACGATGCCGGGCCGTCCGTACTCGTCGACAGGGAGCGCCACCTCGACGAAGTCCCCCGTCGTGAAGTCCATGGCCCCACCTTGCGGCGAGACGAGCAGGCGCGCTCCGGGGCGCGAGGCCGAGACGGGTTGGAAGCGCGCGGCGTCGAAGGTCTCCTGCGCGACGGCTTCGGAGCGAACGAAGCCACTCAGAAGCAGCAGCGACAGAGCGGAGAGATAGCGGATCTTACGAGCTGCGAAGAAGCTCATGTGGTTCGACTCCTGCCGCGGCGCTAGCGGCTACTCGAAGCCAGTGAAACGAGGTCGGCGATCCTAAGGTGGAACCGGTTCCATTGCCTAGCAGCCTGTTGAAGAAGTCATCCGGGCTGGAGAACGCGCTTCGGTCGCCTCGCCTGCGTTGCCGGAACCTAGCTGAAACACCCGCTTCAGCGCCGGTTCCTGCGCCTTGGCGAGACGCCCGATGCATCGTTTCCAGCCTCGAAGCACTTCTTCAACAGGCTGCTAGGCCCATCGATGGAGTCAGAACGCGTGCTTCCCTCTCTACCCGGAGCGCTCAACTCCGACCGCCACGAGCTTCGGCCCGCAGCCGTTTGCGAAACGCCCGCAGCGCCACCAGATAGCGCCACGTGTCGCGGAACACGCGCACCGTGGATTTCTTGTCGCCGCGGCGCACGAAAGGACACGGCACCTCGGTGATGCGGAGCCCCGCGCGATGCGCGAGCACCATGATCTCGGTGTCCCAGAACCAGCCGCGATCGCGCGTCTCGTCGAGGACCGGGAGGATGCGCTCACGCACGAAGAACTTGAAGCCGGTCTCGGTGTCGCGATACGGCAAGCGCAGGAAGAGGCCGACGATCCAGCGATAGCCCTGGCTCAGCACGTGGCGCACGAAGCCGTTCCAGGAGAGACCCACCGAGTACTCGCGATACGCCGTCGCGCCATCGGCTCCGGCGCGGATGGCGGCGAGCATGCGCGGGATGTGGCGGCAGTGCACCTCGAGGTCGATGTCGAGGAAGCCCACGAGGCGACCGCGCGCGATCCGGAAGCCTTCGCTCACCGTGCCGCCGCGGCCCACGTTCTGCGCGTGATAGACCCCGCGCGCTCGCGGAAGCGCAGCGACGAGCTCGCGCACGATGGCGGCCGTGCCGTCGCGGCTGCAGTCGTCGAGGAAGAGCAGCTCGTAAGGAACGCCGCTCTCGTCGAGCGTCTGCACGAGCTCGCGCACCGACTCGCGCAGGTGACCTTCCTCCTGATAGCAGGCGATCACCAGCGAAAGCTCGGGAGCCGGAGCGGCGCTCGCGACCTTTGCCGCGCGCTCCGTCATCGGCGCAGCCTCGCCTTCCACACCGTGACACCCGCGTACGCGTGCGTCTCGAGCACTTCCACCTCGGGGCTCGCGACCAAGCTCTCGACCGTGGTGTCCCCGGGCGGATGCCAGTGATTGCGCAGGAGATAGAAGACGCCGTCGCCGATCTTCGCGCGCGCGTCCAGCGAAGCGACCGTGCCTTCGCCCGCGCGATAGACGAAGAGCTTCGCATTCGCGAGGAGCTCCGCCTTCTGGCGCTCGAACTCGGTGAAGGTGCGCTCGGCGAAGTCGCCGAGCCATTCACCGAAGCGCTTCCGGACCTTGCCGCCGATCGCGCCGAGCTCGGCCGCCGGCTCCAGGTTCTTCACGTCTTGGATGCGCCCGTCGTAGTAGCAGAGCGAGCGCGGGTTCGGCTTCGAGGTGAAGATCGGGCGGCCTGCGACTCCGGAATCGATCTCGCGGCCGAGATACGCCGCCGCGGAGGCCCAGTCGGGGTTCGGCTTGTAGACCGTCCAGCGCTCGTGCTGGTAGCGGTAGATCGTGCCGAGGCTCGCGGCGAGCACGACGGCGACGAGCGCGCCGAGCAGCGCGCCGAAGCGCCGCCCCGCGGCGTCGAGCCCCGCGCCGATCCAGAGGAGCACGAACGGCAGCGCGGCGATCGTGCTGCGCTCGATGTAGTTCTTGTGCAGCCCGACCCACGGCACGAGGAAGAGGAACGCGGGGATCGCGAGCGCCAGGACCGCGAGCCACGGCCCGTCGGGCCGCTCGCGGCGCGCGCGCAGGATCGCGAAGGTCCCGAGCAGCGCGAGCGCGATCCACAGCACCGTCGCGCCGATCCGCAGCACGTCCGCGAGCGTCGCCTGCTCCGGAGCCAGCGCTTGGAACACGTTCCCGGTCCACATCCAGCCGGCGAAGAGCGGCAGGAGCTCCGCGACGGTGAGATCGCGCATGTAGTCCTGCGACTTCTCGAAGTGGCCGAAGGCCATCTTCAGGCCGACGAAGCCGGCGAGCAGGACGAGGGCGGCGCCGTGCGCGAACCAGAGCTTCTTCACCGCCGGGGGAATCCCGCGAACGAAGAGCGGTGCCAGCAGGGCGAGCAGCAGCACGTACACCGCGAGGTAGTAGTGCAGCGTGATCATCACCAGCAGATTCACGGCGTGCGCGAGCCAGAGCAGCACGCCGCCCTCTCCGCGGAGCAGCCGATGCCAGCAGCCGACCGCGAAGAGCGCGGAGAGCGCCATCGGCGTGTAGAGCCGCGCCTCCGCCGAGTACCAGAGATGCGCTGGTGAGCAAGCGAGCAAGCCCGCGGCGATCAGCGCGGCGCGATCGCCGACGAAGCGCCGGCCGGCCCAGAAGACGGCCAGGATCGAGAGCAGGCCGCAGACGAGCGGCGGTATCCGCATCGAGAGCGCCGAGTCGCCGAACGTCGCGTTCCAGAAGTGCATGAACGCGACGTAGAGCGGCGGGTGGATGTCGACGTAGAGGGTCGCTAAGAGCTGCTCCCAGGTCCCCGTGCGCTGATGCGACATGCACGCTTCGTCGAACCAGACGCTGCGCGAGAGCAGCGGCCAGCGCAGCGCGAGCGCCAGCAGCACGAAGAAGAGCAGCAGCGCGACGGTTCGCCCACCGCTGCGCTGCGATTCAGACCCGGAACTCATGCACGACCTCGAGCACGCGGCTCTGCTGCTCGTCGCTGAGCCCGAAGGAGAGCGGCAGGCGCGCCAAGCAAGCGCCGGCCTCCTCGGCGACGGGGCAGTCGCCCGGCCCGTAGCCGAGCTCGCGTCCCATCTTCGAGAGATGCAGCGGCAGATAGTGGAACGTCGCCTGCACGCCGCGGGCGGCGAGCTCGGCGAGGAAACGCTCGCGCTGCGCTTCGCTCGGCAGGCGCAGCGCGAAGATGTGACCGCTCGAGGTAGAGCCCGCCGGCACGACGGGCAGGCGCACGTCGTTCGAGCGCGCCCAGCTCGCGAGCTCGCGCGCATAGCGCTGCCACTGCCGCACGCGCCGGCCGAGGATCTCGTCCCAGCGCTCGAGCTGGCCCCAGAGGAACGCCGCGTGCAGCTCGGACATCTCGAAGGAGGAGCCGAGCCCGTGCCACGAGTAGAAGCGCACCTGCCCGCGCAGGAACTTCGCGCGATCGGTGCCCTTCTGCAGCAGGATCTCGGCGCGCGCGAGCAGGACCTCGTCGTTCACCGCGAGCGCCCCGCCCTCCCCGCAGGTGATCGTCTTCGTCTCGTGGAAGCTCACCCCCGACAGGCTTCCGAACGAGCCGAGCGCGCGCCCTTCGAGCGAGCTGCCGAGGCCGTGCGCGTTGTCCTCGAGCAGCGCGATCCCGCGCTCGGCGGCGAGGGCGGAGAGCGCGTTCATGTCGCAGGCGGCACCCGCGTAGTGCAGGGCGACGATCGCCTTCGTGCGCGGCGTGATCCGCGCGCGGACGCTCGCCGGATCGAGGTTCAAGGTCTCGCGCGAGACGTCGGCGAAGACGATCCTCGCGCCGCGCAGCGCGAACGCGTTCGCCGTCGTGACGTAGGCGAAGGACGGGAGGATCACCTCGTCCTCGGGCCCGAGATCGAGCAGCAGCGCCATCATCTCGAGCGCGTGCGTGCACGACTTCGTCAGCAGGACGTGCTTCGAGCCGAGCAGCTCTTCGAGCCGGCGCGCACAGCGATCGCCGAACGGACCGCCGGCGCCGATGTGGCCGCTGGCCACGGAAGCAGCGACGTGCTCGAGCTCGCGGCCGACGGTCTCGGCCCGATGGAATGGGATCTTCGGCCCCTGCATGGACGGGGTGGTGCACCGAGAGGAACTGCCGAATGTATCGGCTGCGCGCGCGGGTTACACGCAGCGCACACGCTCCCCAGCGGCGAGATGGCCTCGCCTCGACGGGCCGAAGGCCGCTTCCTCCCTACTTCGAGCCGGTCAGCGCCGCCACTCGCGCGCGCGCTGCTCCGCCTCGGCGACGAGCTCCGGGGCGAGGCGCTGCGCGAGCGCCTCGCGCTGCTCGAGCCCGCTCGGGTCGCCTTGCTGCGCGGCGAGATGCGACCAGAAGTAGGCCGCGATCGGATCGACCGGGACGCCGCGGCCGTGCTCGTACATCGCGCCGAGGCGCGCCTCGGCCTTCGCGAAGCCCTGCAGCGCCGCCGCGCGCATCCAGCGCGCCGCTTCCGCCGGGCTCTTCTCCACGCCCTCGCCTCGGAGATACAGCAGCGCCAGGTTCATTTGGGCGACGGCGAAGCCTTGCTCGGCGAGGGGCAGCAGGGTCCGCGCGTCCGTGACCCCCTCCAGCGGCGGCAGCGGATCCGTCCCCGCGGTGTGCGGGAAGTCCGCGAAGAGCTCGGCGACCGCCTCGTCGATCGTCGCCCGCAGGTTCCGCCGCATCTCATCGCTGACCCGCCCGATCAGCGTGCCCTCCCAGACGAGCTGGCCGCGGCGGAGATCGACCAAGTCGATGGTCAGCGTGCCTTCGGTGAACTGCGACACCCGCGACTCGTAGCCCGCATAGCCGTGCCACGCGTCGTAGCGGCGATAGCCGTAGTAGCCGATCGGCGTGACCGAGCCCTGAAGGCGCTCGCGCGTCGCCACGTGGAAGTTCACCAAGAGGTCGGGCGCGGGATCTTGGCGATAGCCGCGGGCCAGCAGCTCGCGGGACGCTGCGCTCTTCAGGAACTCGGAGAGGATCGATCCGTAGTCCGCCTCATCCGTGCCCAGCTTCGGTGCGAAGCCGAAGGTCGTGTAGCGGGAGAACGCGGCCTGCGGATCCTCGCTGGTGAAGAGGCGGTTCCCCGAGCACGAGCTCGCGAGCGCCGCCAAGGTGAGAGCGAGGGCGAAGAGCGCCTGGCGCGGTGCGGTCATGCGGACGTTGTCGGTCTCGAGCCGGATCGAGCGCGCTCAGCGCGACTGCGCCACGCGCTCGACCTGCTCCAGATACTGCTGGATCGACTCGCGCGGCTTCAAGGCCTGGGCGCGGCGCAGGAGCGGCAGCGCCTCCGCGTACTTCGACTGCGCGACGAGCAGCTCGGCGTGGCGCACCTTCGCGTCGGCCTCGAAGGCCTCCAGGGCCGCGGCGCGCTCGTAGTAGAACACCGCCTTCTCGGACTCGTTGCGCTTGCTGGCGTGCTGGCCGAGCAGGATCAGCGCGTCCCCGTCGAGCGGATCGAGGGAGACGATCTCCTCCAGGATGGCGACCTCCTCGGGAGTCGCGCTGGCCGCCGCGGCGAGACGCGCGCGGAGGCGCAGCAGGTTCTTCTTGTCCTCGGCTTCGAGCTTCGCGCCGTGCAGCGCCTCGATGCGCTCGGCGAGCAGCTTCGCTTCGCTCGCGGCGCCGCGCACGGCGAGATCCTTCGCGGCGCGGAGCGCGCGCGTCGGCGCCGCCTCCGGGTTCTTCTCCAGCGCGCGGAGATACGCCTGACCGGCGAGCTCGTAGAGCTCCTCGTTGATGTAGATGTCGCCGAGCAAGTTCAGCGCATCGACGCTCGACTGCCCGAGCGAGTCGACGAACTCGATGTTCTGCGCCGCTTGCGCGGGCTTGCCCATGCCGATGTAGGCGTTGGCCTGGATCATCCAGAGCTTGGCGCTCTCCGGCTGCTCGGCGATCAAGGTGCCGCAGAGGGCCACGGCATCGGCGAAACGCTGCTGCTTGAACAGCGCCTCAGCGAGCCCCATCTTCCAATCGAGGGTCTGCGGATCGAGCATCACGGCCATGCGATAGGCCGTCTCCGCGCCGAGGGGGTTCTTCAAGTTGGCATGCGAGAACGCGAGCATGCCGTAGTTGAGCGCGCTGACGCCGCCGAGCTCGATGACCTTGGTGAGCGCGGGGATCGCCTCGGCGTACTCCCCGCTGCGGAAGTGAGCCCAGCCCAGGCTCTGCCACGCGCGGCGGAACTTGGGATGCTTCGCGACGGCCTGCTCGAGGGCCGGCACCGCGCGATCGAGGTCGTCCTGCTGGAAGTAGAGGCTCCCGGCCATGAAGTCGAAGCTCGCGCACGCGAGGTCGCCGCGATTCGCCTCCAGGATCTGGAGCGCCTCCGTCGACTTCTCTTCCGCGAGGAGATCGAGGGCCTGCTGCATCTTCTCGCGCTCGACGACGGTGAGGCGCGGCTCGATGTCGACCTCCGAGAGCAAGCTCTCCGCGAAGCGCCGCTTGAAGGCGGGTTCACTCCAGATGGCGAGCTCGGTCGCGACGGGCTTCCGCGCGGGCTTCGAGGACGCCTCGTTCGCCGCGGTGGCGCTCGGGTTCGACTCCGCGCGCGGAGCGGGAGCCGTGGTCGTCGACTTGCAAGCGACGGCGAGGAGCGGGAGCAGGGCTAGGATTGCTTGGACGCGCGGCATGGGGAGTGGTGAGCTGAGAAGAAGAGCTGGCGACGGCGACTAAGGGGCCGGGAACGTGATGGGGACGCGCATGCGGAAGCGCACGGCCTTGCCGCCGCGCTTCCCGGGCTCGAACTTCCATTGCTTCACGGCGCCGAGCGCCGAGCGCTCGAAGGCCGGGTCGCTCGACTTCTGCACGAGGGGGTTCTCGACCTTGCCGCGCTGATCGACGACGAAGACGATGTGCACGGTGGCCGGGGACTTCTTCTTCAGCGCGGCGTCGATGACCGGGCCGGGCTGATAGAGGACGCGCGGCTTCTGGTCCAGGTCGGCGAGCGAGAAGAGCTCATCCATGGCCTCGCCTTTCTCACCGCCGCCGAAGGCGCTCAGCTTCACGGCGAACGCACCGCCGCCGACGAGCCCGTCGCTGAAGCCGGGATTCAGCGCCAGCTCGAGCTGCGCCAAGTCGAGCTGCTGCGGCTCGGCTTCGAGCTCCGGCGGCTTCTCCTCGGGCTCCGGCTCTTCCTCCGGTTCTTCCTCGATCGGCGGCGGAGGCGGCGGCACATCCGCCGCGTGCGCCGTGTGCAGCACGGTATCCGCCTCCAGCGTGCTCGTGATCGCCTGCATGAGCGGCAGGACGAGGAAGAAGAGCGTGGTGAAGCTGACCGAGCCCACGACGACGAGGACGCCGTGCAGCAAGGCGCGCAGGAACTTCAGGATCATGGCCCAGGCCCTCAGCTCTTGATGGCCGAGGCCGCGAGAGAGACCTTCGTCGCCCCACCGAGCTTCGCCTCATCGATCACGCGCATGAGGAGCCCGGACTGGGACGAGCCGTCGGCTTGGATGATGACGGGCAGGTCCTCGGCCTGGAGCAAGCGCCGCACCAGCGACTGCACCCCGCCGATCCCGATCTCACGACCGCCGTAGACGATCTCGCCCTTCGCGGTCAGCGCGAGGATGATGCTCGACTTCTCGAGCTGCGACGCGGAGGCGGCCTGCGGCTTGTCGACCTCGACGCCGCTCTCCTCGACGAAGCTCGTCGTGACGATGAAGAAGATGAGCAGGATGAAGACGCAATCGAGCATCGGGGAGATGTCGATCGCTCCCTCGCCGCCGTCCTCGCCACCGCTGTCCTTGAATCTACCCATGGCTCACACCGCTGCTGCTGGGCCGCGCGACCGCCGGTAGAGCGATTGCATGCAGACCGATTCGAGATGCGCGAGAAACGCCTTGTAGCGCTCGTGCTTGCGCATCAACTGGTAGTGGAAGAAGAGCCCCGGCAGGGCGATGACCAGGCCGGTCTCGGTGGTGATCAGCGCGACCGAGATGCCGGACGCGATCATGCCCATCGTCTGCTCGCCGCCGGAGCCGGAGGCGAGCGCCGCGAAGGTCTCGAGCATGCCCGTCACGGTCCCGAAGAGTCCGAGCAAAGGGGCGAGGCCGACGCAGATCTTCATCACGCGGAGATCGCGATCGAAGGGCGCCACTTCGATGGAGCGGAGCCCTTGGAACGACGCCGCGGTCGCTTCCAGCGTCGGATTGCCGCTGACGAAGTCCAGGAGCTTGCCGATCGGCCCGCGGCGTTCGCCGGGATGCTCGATCCAGCGCCGCCACTTCTTCTCCGGCACGGAGAGGAAGCGCTTCTCGCGGAAGCGCAGCCAGACATGGACCCCGATCGCGAAGAGCACCAGGGCATCGGCGGCGATGGCGATCATGCCCCAGCCGCCGGCGATCCAGATCTCCTTGGCCTCGTTCCAGACGGCGACCCCTTGGTCGAGGAACGGCTGCGCGTCGGCGCGGAGCTGCTGCACGTCGAGCATCGCCATCTTCAGCGCCTCGACGTGCGGTCGGTCTGTCCAGCCCGGGCGTGCTCGAGCTCGCGCGCTCGCGGCATCGCCGGGATGAACTCGTAGCCGACATCGGCGCTCAGCTCGTCATCGCGAAAGTCCTCGGGGGACCCGACCCCGGCGGGCTGAGTCTTCGCTACCTGGTTCAGGAACTCGACGGCGGATTTCTCCATCTGATCGAGCATGCCCTTCGCCTTTCGCGAGAGCAGCGCGTGGAGCAAGAGCGAGGGGATCGCGACGATCAGGCCGTACTCGGTGGTGATCAACGCCTCGGAGATACCGCCCGAGAGCATCTTCACGTCTCCGGAGCCGAACACCGTGATCAGCTTGAAGGTGTTCATGATGCCGGTCACGGTGCCGAGCAAGCCCAGCAGCGGCGCCGAGGACGCGCAGATCGCGACGAAGGGCAGCCAGCGATTGAGGCGCAGCTTCGTCTCGAGCACGGTCTCGTACATGACCTCTTCGATGAGCTCGCGCGGCTCGCCGAGGTGCTGCGCCCCCACCGCGAGCATGCGACCGGTGGGCCCGCCCACGCGCTGCGCCTGCTCCACGGCGGTCGCGTGATCGCGCTGGCGGATGGCCGCGAGCATGGCGGCGACACGCGAGCGCGACGGCCTCCGCATGAAGAGGAAGCTCACCCACTTCAAGATGACCACGAGCAGAGCAGTGCCGGCCATCGCGAAGATGGGGTACATGACCGGTCCGCCGGCCTGGATGTGCTCGAGCAGCGTCTCCTGCGTCTCCTCGATCTTGTGCGCATTGCCGAGCGTCGGATCGAGCGGGAAGGTGCCCTCCCCGCTCGCGACCAGCGCGCGCGCCGCATCGGCGTCCTCCGCTCGCGCGAAGGGGATCAGCGCCGGCTCGAGCGAGCCGAGCTTCTGCTCCGCGGTGCCCACGTGTTGTCCGTCCTCGGAACGGAACACCGCCGCCGGCCCGACGAGCGTGAAGCGCCCGGCGATGACGAGGCCCGAAGTCGCGACGACGTGACCGGGAAAGGTCGTGCCGCCGAGGGCTTCGTGGAGGCGCGTGAGCGAGAGCTCGACCAGCTCGGCCTGGGCCTCGAAGACCTCCTCCGGCGTGAGGGCGGTGTTCTCGCGCGCGAGCCGCGCCTTCGCGAGAGCGTCTTTGTAGCGCTGGATCTCGACGACGTGCAGCCGCGACTCGAAGTTGCGGAGGTAGTCGGTGACCAGCGTCGAGAGGTGGCTCGCCTGGTTCTGGTAGGACTTGATGCTGTCGCGGAGCGAGTTCAGCTTCAGCGCGCGGTCATCGAGATCGCGCGAGGTCTTCTGGAACTCCTGACGCGCCGCCGTGAGCTCCGCCTCGAGCTCGCTGAGCCGCTTGCTGAGCGGGAGCTTCTCCGCGGCCATCTGCGCGCGGAGCTCGGCGAGCTCGCGCAAGCTCGCTTCCAGGCGCTGCTCGGCGGAGCGCGCCGCGTCCTCGAGCTTCGCGGGCTCTTGGGCCCTAGTCGGCGCAGGCCCCTCTTGCGCCGCGGAGCCCGCGGCCGGCGATTCGGGGACGGGCGATTCCTGCGCACGCAGCGCGGGGAGCAGCAGCAGGAGCAGCAGGCCGCCGAGGGTGAGGTTCTTGATCATGTTCGGATCTCCGGGTGCGGCTCGCGGCCTCAATCGATGCGGATCGGGAGCCGCACGAAGTCGGCCACCTGCTCGGACTTCAGGATCGCGACCATGCGCGAGATCTCGCCCGCCTCTGCGTTGGCAGGCCGCCACGTCCAGCCCTTCTCGCTCGCCGTACCGATGCCGCCGAGCTTGCCATCGCCGCTGGCGAAGTAGCCCTGGCCCAATCCGACGTACACCGTCGCGACTTCACCCGAGCGGCCACCGGGCAGCTCGCGGATCTCCGGCGTGAGCGTGACTTCACGGTGGAGCTTGTTCAGCGAATTCAACACGGCGACCACGCTCTGGAAGCGCTCGGAGAGCGAGAGCTTGGTCTCGGCACCGGCCGCGGGGATGCGCTGGGAAAAGATCTTCACCGCCTCCAGCGCGAACGGAGGGATGCGCTCCGTGAGCGTGCGCGTGCCGTCTTCGAGGCGTGCGGCGAGCGCACCGAGGGTCTGCGCCGCGCCTTTCATGCGCTCGCTCTCGACCTCCAGCTCCAGGCGCTTCTTGTCCGCTTCCGCGACGCTGGCCTGAGCTTCGGCGATCTTGGCACGCACGTCGGCGATCTCGCGCTCGAGGAGCTCGATGCGCTCGCTGAGCACACCGCGCCCTTCGGACCAGTCGCGCTGCTCCTTCGAGATCGTGCGCCGCGCCTCGACCCAGCGCTCCAGGGCTTCGCGCGAACGTTCGATCAGCTCGGCTCGAGCCTCGGCGGCCGAGGCGGCGTCGCCTTGCTGCGCTCGCGCGGAGACCGCGCCGAGACCGAGGAGCGCGGCGGGCAAGAGCCACGCGCGCGAGCGTAGGGAATGCATCATGGCGGGGATGGGAGAAGGGCGGTTGCGGGGTTCGATCAGAAGCGCAGCTCGGCGCTCAAGCTCAGCGAGAACTCGATGCCGGTGCGGAAGGAGCTGCGGGTCACGTCCGAGCCGATGTAGCGCGAGCGGTAGACCTGCTGGATCTTGGGATTGGTGAGATTCTTAGCCTGAAAGGTCAGGCTGAAGTACTCGCCGAGACGCTGACCGACGCTCAGGTTCAGCGTCCCGTAGTCCTCGGCGAAGACGCTGGGGACGAAGTTGCCGTCGGCCTGGCCGCCGCCGGTGAGCAGCGTGTCCCCTTGGTGCGTGTAGAAGAGCGAGGCTTGCGTGCCGGTCGAGAGGATCTCGTAGCTCAAGTAGAAGTTGAGCAGGTACTCCGGAGCCGCGGTCATCTTGCGATGCCGCTGCGGCGCCTGGATGTTCGGCAAGTTGAGCGCGTCGCGCTCAGATTTCGAAAGCGTCACCTCGGATTCGATCAGCGTCGCGTTGGCGCCGGCGGAGAAGTTCTCGAGGGGCTCCCAGAGATTGCCGAGGCGCTGGCGGACTTCGAACTCGTACCCCGTGAGCGTACCCTCGGGGAAGTTGATCGGCGTCGTGTAATTGAATCCCGCCAGGCGCTGCACGTATTCGATCGGATCGTCGATGTCCTTCCGGAACCACGAGATCGAGAGCAACCCGCCTTCGTTCGGCACGTAGTCGGCGCGCAGGTCGTAATTGCGCAGCGCGCTCATCTCGAGCTCGGGATTGCCGATGAAGATCGGACCGCCGAGGAACTCCTGCTGCAGGACCGGGGTCAGCTCCTTGAAGGTCTGCCGCGCGATCGTCTGGTTGTAGGACGCGCGCAGCGTGAGCTTCTCGAGCGGCTCCCACTCCGTGCCGATCGAA
>JAEUHW010000036.1 GCA_016793245.1 Planctomycetota bacterium | reverse complement strand
GCGGAGGAAGAGCTCGCCCGCGCGCTTGCAGAGGCGCAGGCGCTCCGCGATCGGGATCGCGCGCAGCGCCGCGAAGTGCTCGTCCTGCTTCTTCAGGTCGCGGCGCACGATGCCCGCGTTCGCCTGGTCGACGACGGCGAGGACCGCGCCCGTGCGCAGGTCCTTCACCTCGCTCTGCTCCAGGCTCTCGTAGGGCTTGCCGGCGCGAAGGACGGGGATGCGGATCGGTTCGTTGGTCATCGAAGTTCGCGCTCAAACACCGCCAGGTGTCGGGCCAGAAAGCTCGGCTCCGACACCGTCTGGTCGTGGGCCAGAAGAGAGCAGAGTGCATCGCGCTCCAACACCGTCAGGTGTTGGGCCAGGACACACCGCGCTCCAACACCGTCAGGTGTTGGGTCAGCAAGTTCAGTACACGCCTTCGATGATCTTCTGCTGCTCCGCCTGGAACGGACGCACCTCGCCGACGCCATCCCACGGATAGCGCTCGCAGGGCAGCCGCCGCACGGCCTCGTCGCGCTCCAAGAAGCGCGGCATGAAGAACTCCGGCGTCAGCGCCGTGAGCTCGACGCGGCCCCATCCACCGTAGGCGACGACGTTCTCCGTCTTCTCGGGATCGACGACGCGCAGCACCGCTCGCGGCTGCGGCGCGTGGTAGGTGATCGAGTAGGCGTCCGCCGGCGTGAGAGGCTTGTGCGCGGCGAGGCCCATCAGCGTGTTGCCGTAGGTCGGCACGAGCTGCGTCTCGCCCTCCAGCACTTCCTCGACGAGGAACCGCAGCTGCTGCGGGGACATCGACGTCCCACCGCAGAAGACGCCCTTGATGCCGGAACCGGGGATCGAGATCTTCTCGGCCAGGGCTTCCAGGAGCTTCGGCGTGCAGAAGAGCACTTCGACCTTACGGCCCTTCAGGATCGTCACCGCTTGATCGATGACGTGGGACATGTAGGCCTTGGCCTGGTCGTGCAGCTTCTCGCGCAAGAGCTTCTTCACCCAGCGCGGGTCGAGGTCGATGAAGTAGACCGAGCTGCCGCGATAATTCGCGAGATGCTCGATCGCGAGGCGCAGGCGGCGCGGGCCCGTCGGGCCGATCATCAGCCAGTAGGAGCCCCGCGGGAACGCGCGATCGTCGAGCGTGTGCGAGAACTGCTCGTAGTCGATCTTGTAGTCGTCCCAGCCGATGCGCTGCTTCGGCATGCCCGTCGTGCCGCTCGTCTCGAAGATCGTGAACGGGCGGCCCTTGTAGCGCGCCGGCACGAAGCGCTCGTGCGGCTCGCTGCGCAGCGCTTCGCCGTCGAAGTGCGGGAAGCGCACGACGTCGGCGAAGCTGCGCACTTCGCGCGATGGATCCCAGCCGGCCTGCTTCGCCCAGTCCAACCAGAACGGCGTCCCGGTCTCGGGCGAGAAGTGCCAGCGCACGGTCTCGACGAAGTGCTGGTCGAGCGCCTGCTGGGCCGCCTTCGCGGCAGCTTGCAGCGCGGGAGAGAGAGAGGGATTCGTCGAGCTCATGCTCAGAGTGGTTCGGGGCTCTGGTGCGGTTCGGGGCTCTGGTGCGGTCCGAGGACTACTTCGTGCCGATGGCGTAGAGGTGCGTGTGGGTGCCCACGTAGAGCACGCCGTTCGCCGTGATCGCCGACGAGTAGATCGGCGAGTGCATGTCGACCTCGACCACCTTGGCCGGGTCGAGCGTCGTCGCGAGCGGCAGGATGGTGAGGATGCCGTCCTCGTTGCCGATCACGACCTTGCCGTCGGCGAGGAGCGGCGAGCCCCAGATGTGCGCCTTCGTGTCGTGCACCCAGTGCTCCTTGCCGGTCTTCGCGTCGAGGCAGTAGACGAAGCCCGCGTAGTCGGCCATCACGAGCATTCCGTCGAGGACCGCGGCGGTCGAGATCGCGCGGCGGATCTTGTCGTAGGCCCACACCTGGTGCGTCTTCGTGACGTCGCCGCTGCCCGAGGGATCGATGCACACCAGGCGGCCGACGCCATCGCCGTGCTCGGGGTCCTGGCCGATCGAGGCGTAGACCTTGCCGTCCCAGGTGATCGGCGTGCCGAGGCACTCGCTCGGGCCGTTCCGCGTCGCGTAGCGGCGCGGCTTGCCTTCGGCATCGACGCGGTACTCGGGCTTGTTCACGTCGAAGCGCCAGAGCTCCTTCAGCGCCGGGAAGCCCTCGGCGTGCGCCTCGGGCGTCGCCGCGAAGCCGTACACGAAGCCGTCGGGCCCACCGAAGATGCCCTGCTCGAGCTTGTCGGTCTTCAGATACGTCGGCGAGCTCCAGTTGCCGTGGAAGGTGCGCGTGCCGAGGCCGATCGCCTCCTCACCCAGCAGCTCACCGCTGTTGCGATCGAGCAGGATCAAGCACGGCGCGTTCGGCGACGGCATGTCCTTGTGGCCGTAGTCGACGCCGTTCGAGGTCGAGATCCAGAGGCGATCCCCCACGACCAGCGGCGAGGAGCTCGTGATGTTGTGCGGGAAGACCCCGCACTCGTCGATCATGTTGAACACCCAGAGGATGTCCGCATCGCCCTCGGCCGTCGGGATCGGCGGCTGGTTCGGTCCCGCCGTGTACTGCGCCTCGTCCTGGTAGGGACCGTCGTTGCCGTCCTTCATGCCCTTCGCGTCGAGGCAGACGACCTCGCAGCGATTGGTGACGACGTAGACCTTGTCGCCCGCGACGGCCGGCGACGAGCACATGCCGAGGTACTCCCAGTCGCTCACCTTGCCGGTGCCGAGCTTCGGCGCGCTGAACTCCCAGAGGAAGGCCCCGGTCTTCTCGTCGAAGCAATAGATCGTGCAGCGGTCGTCCTTGAAGCGCGCTCCGCTCCGCGGCACGTCGTTGTTCGTGCCCACGTACACGCGCCCGCCGGCGACGGTCGGATTGCCGTACGCCTGCGAGCCGAGCTTGCCGATCCAGAGCACGTTCTTCGTCGTCGCGAAGTCGATCTGATCGCTCGCGCCGACGAACTTGCCCGCGTCGAAGGTGCCGGGCAGGCCCTTCGCGTCGGGGGCCGCCATGTTGCGGGTCGCGTCGCGCCCCCACTGCGGCCAGTCGCTGCCGGCGCGCGGCGCCGCAGCGCTGGACGCCGGCTTCGCATCCACGGCGTCGTCGCCATCGCCCGAGCGCGCGACCGCGCCGCAAGCGACGAGGGAGGCGGCGGCGAGGAAGGGAGAACGCAGGATTCGCTTCGAGAGCATCGTGGGCTCAGTCATGGGGGTAGACGCGGATGTTGTCGACGTAGACGCGGTAGCGATTGCCGGGGGTCATGGCGTACAGGCCGGGCGAGCCGTGCGTGTGCGCGCCCTCGTGGCGAACCTCGAAGGTCCATTCGGCGGGCTCCGCTTGATCGCGGGGCCAAGCCTTGGCGCGGATCATCCCGACGCCGTCGGCGCCGACGTCCACGCGGGTCTTCAGGCGGTACCAGGTGTCGGGCTGGAAGTCGAAGGGCTTCGCTTCCTGGATGCGCTCGTTGTTGGAGGTGACCTCGATGGTCCCGTGGTTGCCCTTCAGCCAGATCACGTAGCGCTGGTTGATGACGCCGACCGCGGAGCGCATGCGGCGCGTGCCTTCGGTGAGCACGTCGGCCTCGACGATGTGGTTCGCGAGCTCGGGGAACCCGAAGAAGCACTGGTTGCGCTGGAAGAGCTGGTTGTCGAGCGTCTTCGCGAGGACCTTCTCGCCCTTGTACTCACGGACCTCCCACTTGCGCGCCGCGGCGAGCCAGTAGGAAGGCGCCTGCGCGAACGGCACCTTGTCGATCGCGTGGTTCTCCTTCAGCTCGTAGGCGTTGAAGTCCTCCGTGAACGGCGGATTCGGCACGATGCGCACGCGGATCGAGCCCTTCGCGGCGCCCGAGCTCACGGCGACCATGCCCGCGCCCGGCTTCGCATCGGGCTTCACGCGCAGCATGTGGCCCTGCGCCACGACGCCGAGCGTCGGCGGGATCTGGAAGCTCAACGCGCGCGGCTCGGAGTCGACGAGCTTGCTCTTCGCGTCGAGCCCGTCGATGCGCAGAAACACCTGCTCGCCAGGGCGCAGCAGCGCGTCCATGGGGGCCACGCGCAGTGAGGCGAGCTCGGCTCGGGGCTTGCCGTCGTCCTTCAGCGCGGGCTTGCCGAAGCAGTAGAGGCGCTTCGTCGAGAAGATCAGCACGCGGCCGTCGCAGATCGCCGGAGCGCCGAGCAGGTTCCCGTCGAGCTGAACGGAGCTCAGCACTTCGAGGCCCGTCGAGCTCGGCTTCACGATGTGGAACCCGCCGTCGTTCATCGGGATCCACATGCGGCCGTCGGCGAACATCGGCGAGGCATGCACCTGATCGGTGCCGAGCTTCTTCCGCCAGCGCTCCACGCCATCGGCGGCGCTGAGACAGAAGAGATCGCCGTTCTCCGCCGTGCAGTAGAGGTTCCCCTCGACGAGCAGGGGCGAGCTGGTGAACGAGACCAGGTCGTCGTTCCTCCAGAGCTCCCACTCCTTCGCCGTGAGCTCGAGCGGACCGGGCTGACCGGCCGCGGGCTCGGCGCCGAGCTTCAGGCACGCGATGCGGCCCATCGTGGAGCTGTCGACGTTCTCCTTGCCGTGCACCGCGTACAGGCGTTCACCGTCGACGATCACCGCCGCGCCGATGCCGCCCTGCGAAATCTCGAAGCGCCAGATCGGCGCGCCGGTGCCGAGGTCGAGGCACACGATGTGGCCGCAGCCGGTGCCGCAGTAGAGCACCCGGCGGCCGTTCGCCATGCCGACCACGGGGTGCGAGTACGGCGAGTCCTTCGGCGGCTTGCCGGGCGAGGAGATCCACGCCACCTGCCCGGTGGTCTTGTCGAACGCGAAGATGCGCGAGAGCGCGGGACCGAGCGGGCCCCAGGCCGAGTTCACGATGTGGAAGATGATGAGATCATCGACCACGATCGGCGCGCCGATGCGGCCGTTCGGGAAGGTGAGGCGCCCGTACTCCTCGGTGAGCGAGTGCTCCCAGAGCAGCACGCCGTCGCGCGAGACCGAGGACAGCATCCCGCTCGAGGTCGAGTAGAAGACGTTGCCCGTCTGCGGGTCGATCGCGGGCGCCGAGATCGAGTAGCGATCGTAGATGTGGTCGGAGAGGAAGTCGTTGTACTCCCGCTCCCACAGCAAGCTGCCGTCGCGGAGATCGAGGCACGCGATCAGCTCGCGCAGCGCCCCGCGCTCCCCGCGGTAGGCCATGACGAACACGCGCCCGTTCGCGACGACCGGGCCGCCGCGCCCCGAGGCCTCGAAGGTCCAGAGCAAGGAACCGTTGTCGAGGCCGAGCTGCTCGACCAGGCCCTTCTCGTCGGAGTGGCCGTTCTGGTGCGGTCCGCGCCAGGAGAGCCAGCCTCGATACGGAGCGTCGTGCTCGTCTTGCGCCGCGCGCACGAGCGAAGAGAGTCCCGCGCAGAGCGCGAGTGCGAAAGCGATTCGGTTCATCATTCCTCGGCGTCGTGCCAGGGCGCAGCGCGGGAAGCGCTGCGCGGAGCGTTCACTTCGAAGCCTTCTTGCGGTGGTCGCGGCAGACCAGCGTGCCGCCCTGATTGCGCGCGTAGATGAGGCCATTCAAGAGCGTCGGCGTCGTCCAGCAAACGGAGCCTTGCAGCACATTCGTGCGCGAGAGCTCGTTGTAGCCCTGCGGAGTCGCGTCCGCGATCGCGAGGTCGCCCTTGTCCGAGATGATCACGAGCTTGCCGCCGGCGATGATCAGCGCGCCCTTGCCGAGCCCTTCCTGCGCCCAGAGTTCCTTGCCCGCGAGGTCGATGCACTTCAGCTTCTTCTCGTCGAAGCCGTAGAGGTGACCTTCGAAGAGGACGCAGCCGGACATGTGATTGCGCATCACCTTGCTCTCCCACACCGGCTCGATGGCCTCCGCGCCGAGCTTCAGCAGCGCGCAGCCGTGGTTGTAGCCGGAGGAGATGAAGACCTGATCGCCCTTCTCGCCGATCACGATCGGCGTCGCGGCGTTCACGTCGTAGTTGGTCTTCCAGGCGTGGTTCAGGTAGCGCTTGCCATTCGAGCGATCGATGATGTTCAAGCCCCCGCCGTTGAACACCGCGAGGCACTTCTTGCCGTTCCAGGTGAAGTCGGCCGGGGTCGCATACGCGTGGCCCAGGTCCTCGCTCTTCCAGCGCACCTCGCCGCTCTTCTTGTCGTAGGCGATGACGCTGCCGGCGTTCAGGTAGATCGCGTCCTCGAGGACGAGCGGCGCCGCGGCGTAACCCCAGGTCGGCAGCTTCTCGATCCCAGCGTCGTTCTTGGCATTGCGCTTCCAGAGCACCTTGCCGCTCTTCGCGTCGAGGCAGAAGAAGTCGCCTTCGCGCTCGCAGGTATAGACCCGACCGTCCTCGACCGAGGGCGTCACGTTGGTGCCGCCGTTGTGCGCCATCGCCCAGCGCTTCGCCGGGAAACGATGACTCCAAAGCTCCTTCCCCGTCGCGGCGTCGAGGCACCAGATCACGTCCTCGCCTTCCTCGGACTTCTCGGAGGCGGGGACGAAGCCCTGGGTGTAGAGGCGGCCGTCGACGATCGAGGCCGAGGAGTAGCCGAGGCCGACCTCCTTCTTCCAGAGCTCGGTGCCCTCGACGGCCCAGCCGGTCTCGGTGCTGATGCCCGAGCGCTCCGGTCCACGCCACTGGGGCCAGGACTTCTCGTCCGCGCCGGAGGGCTCGGAGGCGAAGATGCCGGGGAAGGCCGCGAGTGCGGCGACGGAGAATGCCGGGATCACACACAGAGCCGGCAGCAGCAGTGACATCGAAGCGCGAGCCATCGGAGAACCTCCCGCCACGAGCGAAGCGTCCGGCACCGACCGCGCGGCACCGCGCGGCGACCTTCCGGAGTCCACCCGACCTAGGGCGCAATCGCCCGGATTGTAGGGCGGTTTCGCAGGGGCGCGCCAGCGCGGAGGCCAGCGACGCGCCGACGCAGGTTCACCGAGGAGGCTTCCGCGTTGCGCGCGAAGCGCGATCCGCGGGCCCGCGATCCCTCTCCGGTCCGCGGGCCCGGCACCCCGTTCGGACGGCGAACGGCTCAGCTCGCCTGCGACCGCACGACGAGCACCGGCACCGCCGAAGTCCGCACCACGCGCTCGGCCGTGCTGCCCATCAGCATGTGGGAAAGGCCCGAGCGGCCGTGCGTGGTCAGCACCAGCAGGTCGGCGCCGATCTTCTCGGCCTCCTCGACGATCATCTTCGGGATGTTGACCCCCGAGATGATGCGGATCTCGGCCTTCACGCCCGCCTTCTCCAGGTGCTTACCGACGATCTCCTTCGCGCGCTTCACCGCTTCGGCGTGGATGCGGTCGATGTCGGCGAAGGCGTTCCCCGCGCCGTAGAGCTCGGACATCGTGAAGTAGGCCGGGTCCTGCACGACCGAGAGGATCGTGAGCGCCGCGCCGCACTTGCTGGTGAGCGAGGTCGCCACATCGAGCGCGCGCCAGGACTCCGGCGAGAGGTCGGTCGTCAGCACGATCTTCTTGAACTCGGCCATCGGTGCATCCTCCAGGTCGGCTAGGCCGCGAGCGCGGCGAACGGCGCGGATTCTACCTGTGCGCGGCGGGAGGTCGCGCTCGGAGTTCTCGGCTCCTTGGCGTAGAAGGGCGGCGCCGAGGGGCGTAGACTTTGCCGCGACGCGCGGTTCGACTCCCCCCTCTCGCGACCGGTCCGCGCGCCCGCCTCGTGAGCTCCCCTTCTCCGTTCGTCGATCGCTCCGCGTCCCAGTGGGAGCAGCTCCCCCTCGAGCAGCGCCAGCGCGAGCTCGAAGCGGAGATCGCGCGCCTGCGCGGCGTCGTCGATCACGCGGTCGATGCCATTATCTCGATCGACCGCGGCGGCCTGATCACCGGCTTCAATCACGCGGCGGAGCTGCTCTTCGGCTATGCGTTCGAGGAAGTGCAGCACCGCAACATCCAAGTGCTCATGCCGGAGCCGTACCGCGGCGAGCACGACGGCTACCTCCGCCGCTACCTGGAGACCGGCGAGCGCCGGATCATCGGCATCGGGCGCAAGGTCGATGCGCAGAAGAAGGACGGCACCATCTTCCCGATCGACCTCGCCGTCTCCGAGGCGCTCGTGGGCGGCGAGCCGGTCTTCACCGGGATCATCCGCGATCTCACCGAGCAGCGCGCGCTGATGGCGCGCCTCACCTTGGCCGAGCGCCTGGCGGCGATCGGCGAGCTCGCGGCCGGCATCGCCCACGAGGTGAACAACCCCGTGAACGCGATGATCAA
>JAEUHW010000435.1 GCA_016793245.1 Planctomycetota bacterium | reverse complement strand
GGCCGATGCTGCCGGCTCTTCCCGAGCAGTCGCTGCTCCTCCCTGGCCTCTGCGAGAGAACGGAGGTTCCGATGAGATCTGGCCCGCGCTTCCTCTGCTGGCGACGCCTGGCGCTCCTCCTGGCACTCAGCCCCTGCGTCTTCGCTCTCGGAGGCTGCTACACCTACCACGTCTATCAGTACGGCGGACCCGACCATCGCGAGATGGGCAACCAGCCTGGCACCGAGTGGCAGCACGCGCGCTTGAACTCGTGGCTCTGGGGCTTCGTGCGACAGGACCTGCCGATCGAGAACGCGCGCTTCGTCGATGGTCGCAGCCTCGGCATCGAAGAGCTGCGCGTCGATACCAACTTCGGCTATGCGCTGATCTCCGTGCTCTCTCTCGGCATCTGGGTGCCGGTCGACGTGAGCTGGCGCTGCGCGAAGCCTCCCGTCTCCTCGGCGACGCTGCAATAGGTACCGCGCCATGATCCGCCATTACGGACCGATGGGCTGGCGCAACGTTCACGCAACGCAGGAGACCTACCTCGAAGACTTGGTCGAGCTCGACAACGTCGCCGAACCGGGTAGCCCGGGAGCTGGGGCTCTACGCCGAGGCTTCGATCTCCTGCGCCATGCTGCCAGCGACTTGGATGCACTCGTCCGCGACGCGCGTGGCCGTCGGCAGATCGTACGCGGTCTCGGCGCCGCTTGGGCTCACACCGATATCAGCATCACCAAAGGTCGCCTATTGAACACGAAGCTCCTGAACGCTTGCTTCGATGTCGGCGACCGCCTCTTCGATTCCAAGTACGAATCGAAGAAGCGTCCGTTCCTCGTACTCGCCCAATGTGGCATCTCGATGGGTGAGCTCAATCGGCACCTCGAGGTCACCGCAACCAACGGCTTGCGGCGCGCGCTGAAGACCGCCGGTATCGGCGCCGGTCAGACCGTCGTCGGCGCCGTGGCGGGCAACACCCACGGTGCCGCACTGAACTTCGGATCGACGCCCGACTTCGTCGTGGGCCTCCATCTCGTGACCGGTGCGGGCCAGAGCTGGTGGATCGAGCGCGCTTCACAGCCGGTGCTGAACGCGGGCTTCGCCGAGGAGCTCGGCGCCGAGCTGCTGCGCGACGACGAGGTCTTCGATGCGGCGCTCGTCTCCTTTGGTGCCTTCGGCATGATCGCCGCGGTGGCGATCGAGACGGAAGAGCTCTACGACCTCGAATTCGCCAAGGTGGAAGAGCTGCCGCGGCGGCGCTTGATCGAGCGGTTGGAGGCGCGGATGTGGTGGGTCGAACCGTTTCTCCATCACGCTGAGTTCGTCTTCGATCCGAATTCCAGTGACACGATGCTCGCGCTCGCGCATCGCCGTCCGCGTGACCCGTCCCAGCATCGCCTGCCGGCGAAGCCGACCTGGATCGTGCGCGATGCGCAGGGCTTCGCTCCCGGAGATCGACTCGGCGGCGTCCCCTTCACGCTGCCCATCCCGCCACGCATGACGACGGAGCTGCAGTTCCGCGAGTATCGCGAGCGCGGCATCCTCGATGACGTACGCGGCACTCCGGGCCAGCTCTTCACCGCGACGATCACCTACCTCGAAGGCTACATCGAGTCCGCCCTCGCGGTCTCGATCAACGATGCCCGCCGCACGATCGAGATCTGCTCCAGCGTGCTGCGCGAACGCAAGCTCGCCTCGATCGGCCAGGTGCGCATCGTGCACCCTTCGCGCGCGCTGCTCGCCTTCACGCGCTTCGCTCCGAAGACCCTGGTCTTCGAATTCGCCGCGGCGAACGACGCGAGCTTCCCGCTCCTGGAGCAGAACCTATCCCACGCGCTCGACTGCAGCGGGATCCCGCACGCCTACCACTGGTCCAAGAATTCGGGGCTCACCCCGGAGCGCCTGGAGCGCTCGTACGGTCGAGCGACGTTGGACAAGTGGAAGCGCGCTCGCGAGCGCGTGTTCCGCGGCGACCTTGAAGCGATGCGCGTCTTCGACAACGCCCACTGCGAGCGCCTCGGTCTAACCACCCCCGTTGCACAGTAAAGGTGCCAGGCACCTTACCTGTGCAACGAGGGGCGCGCTCAGCGGAGCTTCCGCTTCACGAGCTCCAGGAACGCGCGACGCTCGCCGTGCGCGTCGGTGCCGACCGCGTCGGACGCGAGCTCGTGCACCGTGGCATAGGTGCCGCTTCCGGCGTGGGCGGAGCCGCGGAGCAGCATGCCGAAGAGGGCCACCGACGCGCCGAAGCGCAGGTTCTCGCTCGCGGCGCTGAAGGCCGTATCGGCGACGAGGAGCGACTGCTCGACGAGCCGGCTCGCGTCTCCGGTCGGCTCCTTCCAGCGCAAGCGGACGCGCAGGGCTTCGGGGCCCACGCCCAGGAAGGGCGTCTTCGCGAGCGCGACTTCGTAGAGCGCCGTAACGTCGTGACCCGCGCCGATCTCGCCGGCGTCCTTCGAGTCGTCGGCGAAGTCCTTGTGAGCGAGAGCGCGGTTCTCGTAGCCGAGCAAGCGGAAGGAGCGCACTTGCTCCGGGGCGAACTCGACCTGGATCTTCACGTCCTTCGCGATCGCGACGAGCGTGCCGGTGAGCTCGTTCACGAAGAGCTTCCGCGCTTCGCGCATATCGTCGATGTAGTCGTAGAAGCCGTTGCCTTGATCGGCGAGCTTCTCCAGCGTCGCGTCCTTCAGGTTCCCCATGCCGAAGCCGAGCGCGGTGAGGAAGATCCCGCCCGCGGCCTTCGTGCGCACGAGCTCGACCAGCGCCTCCGGATCGGTGATGCCGACGTTGAAGTCGCCGTCGGTGCAGAGGATGACGCGGTTCGAGCCGCCGGCGATCAAGTGCTCGCGCGCGGTCTCGTACGCGAGCTGGATGCCCGCGGCCCCGTTCGTCGATCCGCCGGCGCCGAGGCGCTCGATGGCCTCGAAGATCGCGCGGCGTTCCCCGCACGAGGTCGATGGCAGCACGAGGCCCGTGCTCCCGGCGTAGGTGACGATCGCCACGCGGTCCCGCGCGTCGAGCTCCTCGACGAGCAGCGCGAGCGAGCGCTGCACGAGCGGGAGCTTGTTCGGGTTCTGCATCGAGCCCGAGACGTCGATCAGGAACACCAGGTTCGACGCGGGGCGTTGATCGCGGGCGATCACCTTGCCTTGCAGGCCGATCCGCACCAGGTGATGGCCGCTCTTCCACGGGCAGCGCGCCATCTCGAGCGCGACATGGAAGGGCACGTCACCGCGCGGCGCGGGATCGTCGTACTCGAAGTAGTTGACCAGCTCCTCGATGCGCACGGCGTCGCGCGGCGGGTCCTGACCCATCTCGAGGAAGCGGCGGACGTTGGTGTACGACGCGGTATCGACGTCGATCGAGAAGGTCGAGAGGCGCTCGCCCGCGACGTCGACGAAGGGGTTCTCGGGGAGGCCGGCGTAGGTCTCGGTGCCTCCGGTCTCTTGGAGCATGGTGCGATCGGCGTCGTGGGCCACATAGCCGAGCGACCGCAAGCCATCCTGCTCCTGTGCAGCCGCAAGCATCCTGTCTCTGCTCACCGCGCCCGGGACCGATTTCGCGGCAACCCCTGAAAACCAAGCGCGGACGGGAGCAGGCGATTCCATCGGGACTTCTGCCGAAGCCAAGGCCTCTCGTCGGGCAAGTTCCTCTTGAGCTGGCGCCAGGTCTCGTGATGCACGCTGGTCCCACCAGATCGCTCCCGCCGCGAGCATCATCGCGGCTGCAGCGATGAGATAGAAGAAGAGCCTCTCGCTGCGTGGGGCCGCCGGCTTCAGCGCAGCGACGAGCGGAGCAGGATCGAGGCGCGGCGCCTCCGCGAGTTCGGTGCGCAGCTCGTGCCGCACGCTCTCCAACGTGTCGCGGAGGGCTTCGATCTCCTCGCGCGCCGCGGCGTCGCGCTCGAGCAGCGCCTCGCAGCGCGTCCGTTCCTCAGCGGCGAGCTCGTCGAGCAGATACGCCGTCCAACGCGGATCCTCGGGGTCGTAGCGCAGCATCTCGCTCATGAGAGGAGCTCCTTCGCCGCGCGACCGCTCGTGCACGCGCGCAGCTTCCGCAGGGCTTCGTGCAAGAGCACGCCCACGTGGTTCACCGTGACGCCCATCACCTCCGCGATCTCGCGGTAGGAGAGCTCGGCTTGGAACTTGAGCCGCAGCGCCTCGCGCTGCTTCTCGCTGAGGAGCGCCAGGAGCTCCTTCAACATGCGGCGGCGCTCCGCGTGATCGAGGGCCGCCTCGGGGGGCGGCTCCGTCGCGGCGCGTTCCGCGAGGGCGAGATCGTCGAGCGAGCTCATACGTCGTTCCTTCCGCAGGACATCGAGAGCGGCGTTCCGGCACACGCGGAAGAGCCAGGCCGCACAGCCCGGATCGCTCTCGCTCGGTCCGCCGCGCAACCACTGGAGCATGGTCTCCTGCACGACGTCCCGCGCGCGCTCCGCATCGCCGAGGATCGACCGCGCATGGAGCAGCAGCGCGCGCTCATGCCTTTCGAGGCACGCGCGGAGCTCTGGCTCGGAGAGGCGAGGTCGGGTCATCGGCAGCGAAGGGTGGCCGGAAGGTCCGCGCAGAGAACGCTCCACCCCCCCGCGTTCTTAGTCCGTCGATCAAAAAGGGGTCAGACCCCTATTTGATCGACGGCCGCGTCGATCAAATGGGGGCCTGGCCCCGTTCTGATCGAGGCGGCGATGCGGTGGATGGTATTCGGAGTGGCGGTGGTCGCGGCGGCCGTGCTTTGGTTCGCGGTCTCCGGCGGAGCCGGTGGGGAGAACGCCGGTCTCGACGGCGTCCGCGAGCACGCCTACGAGGGCGCGCCGCTCGTGGCTCCCGCCGTCGCCTCCACGGCCGAGCGCCAGAGCGCCGCGATGGCCGAACCCGCGAGTGAGTCGCCCGCGACATCGAAGGTGACGCCGCCGGCGACGCCGCCGGAGCTCGTCGTGCGCGTGGTCAGCGCGGCGGGAGAACCCGTGGAAGGAGCACAGGTCGGCTTCGTTCGCCGAACCTCGAACGGCGGAGGTGGCCCTGCTCCGCGCACGAGCGATGCGCGGGGCGAGGTGCGCTTCGCTATCCGTCCGGAGTGGAAGCAGCCGGCGAAAGAGCCCACCGAGAACGTCGTGCAGGTGGAATCGCCCATCGGAGCCGGAGTCGAGCGCATCCTCGACCTGGCGGCTCTGCCCGCGGAGCCGATCGAGCTTCGCTTGCAGGACGGTGGCCAGCTCGAGCTCGAGATCGTCGATGCGCTCGGGGAACGCACCACGCTGCCCTGTGCCATCCAAGTTGGCATCGTCGCCGAACCGGGAAAGCCCGAGCCCAATAGCCTCTCCTTGCACTTCCTCAATCAACAGGCCCGGAGCGAGAAGGGCCTCTGGAAGAGCCCGCTCCTCGCCCTGGACCGACGTTGGCGCATCGCAGTCGAGCCGCTCGACGGCTCGCATGCTCAGAGCTACGTCGAGGTCGCGGGACCGACGACAGCGCAGCGCACGGTCGCCGCGCGAGCGACACTGGGCGCCGCGAAGCCGATCTTGCACGCGCGCGTTCTCGATCCGCAGGGGCAGCCCCTCGCCGACCAGGACTGGGCCAGCGCCTTCGAAAGCCGCGGGAACTCCGACCATCTCCCGAACGTGCGCAGCGACGCTTCCGGCGCGCTGCATTGGCCTCTGCCGCCGACGGCGATGCGCGTCACGAGCGCCGCGCTCTGGCTTTGGTCACCCGTGCAAGACCCGCGCTGGTTCGCGCGCGTCGCCCTGTCCGTGCCGTTCGCCGCGGGCCCGATCGAGCTCGGCGAGCTGCGCCTCGAGGAAATCGCGTTGGGCGCGCAGGGGATCGTCGTCGATCCCTCGGGTGCGCCCGTGAGCGGCGCAAGTCTTGCGCTGCAGGGTCAACCCTCGAACAACGCCATGCCCTACGCGTTGCAGAGGCGCGGGGCCACTACCGACGCGGAAGGACGTTTCGCCGTGCGCGTGCCCGAGCTCCTGCCGCGCTTCGAACTCACGCTGCAAGCCGTGGGCTTCCCGCCCGCGAAGCTCGAGAACCTGGAGCGCGCCAGCCCCGAGAGCCTGAACCTCCGCGTGGTTCTGCGCGCGAGCGGCTCCATCACCGGCAACGTGCTGCTCGATGACGATCGAGAGCTGTCACAGTGGCGGATCGAGCTCCTCGACGAACAAGGGAAGCGCATCACGCAGAGCTTCCTCAGCGCGCGGAACTTCGACTTCCCAGCGCTCGCGGCGGGATCCAGCTACACCCTGCACTTCGGCCTCTCCACCGAGACGATCGAGGACTTGCGGGCGACCAGATCGGGCGCGCTCCTCGTGCTTCGAGAGCACGCCGACCTGCGCATCCCCGAGAACGGCGGCGCTTGCGACGATGCACGGCTGCGCGACATCGATCTCCGCGGCCTGGTGCTCTTCCGCGAGATCCTCGTCGTCGACGAGCAACGTCAACCGCTCGCGCGCACCGACTGCGGTCTCGCGCTGCGCGGCACCGATGGCATGTTGCGCACCATGAAGATGCGCACGGATAGCGTCGGTCGCCTCGAGTGCCTCGCTCCGCGCGAGCTCCGCGAGCTTCGCCTCGGCGTGCACGGCTACGCGATCGCCTCGCTCGAGCCGAACCTCGCTACGCAACGCGTCGAGCTCGCCCGCGGTCTCCCCGTCGTGATCGAGCTCGCGCCGGACGCCCCCGAGATCCCTGCCGGCTTCGAGCTCTGGCCGATGCTGCGCCACCAAACCCTGCCCGAGCTCTGGATCGCAGCCTTCGGCGATCCGTACCTCGACTTCGAAGCGCCGATCCGCGACGGCCGCGCCGAGATCTTCGTCGCCGGTCCGGGCACCTACAGCGTGCATTGGATGCTGCGGCGGCAGGTCGGTGGCTCGCTCGGCGGCACCGGCGCGAACGTGGCGCGTCGCGATGTGATCGAAGTCCTCGATACGCCGACTCCGCAGCGCTTCGCGAAAGCGCCGCATCCCAATGGCGTCGCGGCGGCGCTGCGGAATTTCGAGGGGCGGTGAGAGCACGCCGACGCGCGCGCTCTCGTTGCACAGTAAAGGTGCCTGGCACCTTTACTGTGCAGTGGGCGGTATCGGTGCCGGGCACCTCGGGGCAGAATGGCCGCTCAGAGAACTCTCCGCCCCCTCGCCTGCCTGGCCCTTCGATCAGAAATGGGGCCAGGGACCCGTGGGATCGATTCGCAACTCGTGGCCCTTCTCGGCAGAGGTATTCCCATGCGCATCATCTTCCTCGCCGCAGCGTTCCTCGCCTGCGGCCCCACGCTCTCTCGCGCCCAGGCCCCGGTGGTCGGGATCTGGGAGCTCGACGAGACCAGCGGCCTCGTGGCGACGGATTCCGGTCCGCGGGGGAGCCACGGCCATCTCCTCGGCTTCACGAACGATCCCGCCCAGTGGGTCGCCGGCCGCCTCGGCAACGGCTTGCTCTTCGATGGCGCCGATGACCAGGTGCGGCTGGCGGGCCGGCCGTTCTACACGGGGCTGGGCGCGTCGTTCTCGGTGTGCTTCTGGGTGAACGGCACGGCAGTTTCCGACGAGCGCGTCCTCTGCCTCGGGAGCTCGATGTCGGACACGCCGCTCTTCTCGTTCGGTTGCGGGCTCGCGACGGCGGGCGGGGTCGACAAGCTGCGCGTCTACGCGCGCAACCAGCAGAACCAGTCCAGCGCGCGCTACTCGTCGGTCCCGGTGTTCGACCAGACCTGGCACCACGTGGCCTACGTCGAGACCTCCGGCCAGGCGCGGCTGTACATCGACGGCGTGCTCGATCCCGCGCTCATGGACGATCGCTTCGGCCTACGCGGAACGCGCACCGCGACCCACGGGACCTATCCCTTCGATCTCGTGGCACTGGGAGCGGTCGTGCGCCCCAGCTCCTGCTGTTTCTGGAACGGCATCCTCGATTCCGTGCACATCTACTCCTGCGCGATCGGCGCGAGCGACGTCGCCATCGTGCGAGGCGGCGGTCGCGCCTCGGCCTGCGCGCCTTCGATGGGAGAATACGGCCTCGGTTGCGGTCCCGGTCCCCTCGAGCTCTACGGCGCTGGAAGCCCGATCCTCGGCGGCAGCGGCCTCTTCTTCACCATGCGCGGAGCTGCTCCGTTCGCGAGCGCTTCGCTGAACATCGGTAGCTCGCCGCTGGCTCCCCTCGATCTCGGTGGATTCGGCCTCTCGGGCTGCACGCTCTACGACCCGAGCGCGACGCTCATCGCCGTCGGCGCCTGCGATGCGTTCGGCAGCTTCAACGGCATCGGCATCCCGGTACCGAATCTCCCCGGGCTCCTGAACGCCGTCATCAACTTCCAGGGCATCACGGTGGCGCCGGGCTCGATCCTCACTAGCCACGCAGTCCTCGCCGTGCTGGCGCGCTGAGAGAGCGCGGGAGCGAACGCCAGCTCACTGCACAGTAAAGGTGCCTGGCACCTTTACTGTGCAGTGAGCGCTAGGGAGCTGCGGTGTCCAGCTCCGCCAACCACTTCGCGATCCGCTCGCGCTTCCCCATCACCAGGAGGCGCTCGCCCGCGGCGAGCGCGCGGTCGGAGGGCGGGTTGAAGAGCGGCGGGCCCGAAGGGGGGCTGATCGCGATGACGAGGAGATCGAAGCGGCTCTTCAGGTCGAGATCGCGGAGGCTCTTGCCCGCGGCGCGCGAGCCGGGCAGGAGCTTCACCTCGTCGAACGAGAGCTCGGTGCCGGATTGGGCGGAGGCGGTCTCGAGCAAGTTCACCAGCGAGGGATGGAGGAGATAGCGCACGAGGCGCTGGCCGCCGATCTGGTTCGGGCAGGTGACGTAGCTGGCGCCGGCACGGCGGAGCTTCTTCACGGAGGAAGCGACGCTCGCGCGCGCCAGGATCGTGAGCTGCGGCGAGAGCTCGCGCGCGGTGAGGATGCAGAAGACGTTCTCGGCGTCGTCGTGCAGCGCGGCGAAGAGCGCGCGCGCCTTCTCGACCCCGGCCTGGCGCAGCGCTTCTTCCTCGGTGGCATCGCCATGCACGACCGCGTGCCCGTCGTCCTCGGCGAGCTTGCACACGGCTTCGCTGCGCTCGACGATCACGAAGGACTGATGCGCGGCCTTCAGCTCGCTCGCGATCGCGGTCCCGATCTTGCCGTAGCCGCAGACGATCGAATGTCCGGTCCAGTCGCGGATCATGGTGCGAAGCCTCCGGCGCCGCAGCCCTTCGTGAAGCCCTTGCTCGACCGCGCCGTAGAGCAGCGTGGCCGAGGTGCGCAGAACGACGCCGATGCCGACGAGCACGACGAGCACCGTCCACCAGCGACCGGCGCTGGACAGCGGACGCACCTCGCCGTAGCCGATGGTCGTGACGGTGATCACCGTCATGTAGAGCCCGTCGCCGAAGCTCCAGCCCTCGATCAGGACATAGCCGAGCCCGCCCGCGCCGATCAAGAGCGCGAGCAGGAGGAGGCCCTGCAGGATGCGACGGGATTGGCGCGCGAGGATCATCGAGGAGCGGGCCGGCAGAGCACCGCGAAACCTAGCCATCTCCCACGATAGCAAGGGTGTAGCGGATTGCACCTCTCGGGAAAGGGGCTCGTGACCCCGGGATACTCGGACTCGATTTTCGGCGCTCGGCATGGTTGCCTGCTCGCCGAACGAGCTAGAGGATGAACGCTCGTCCCTAGCGCCACGCGCGCTCCGAACCGCTCTTCTCATCTAAGGGCGGGCAGCTTCCTCTACGGAACAAGGGACATGAGCCGAAGACCTCTCGACACCGCGATCTTCGCAGGCGCCCTGCTCCTCGCTCCCGCTACGGCGCAGATCGATACCATCTCGTTCTCTCGAGGCCAGCTCCTCGACGTCGGTGCCAGCATCGTGCGCTCGGAGCTCTGCGACCTGAACGGCGACGGCGACCCCGACTTGCTCGCGAGCGCGATCCCGACGCAGCTCGTAATGCAGCTCGGGAATCGCGGCGCGGCCTTCACCGAGCCGGCGCAGACGCTGCCCGCGACCTCCGGGCCTCACTTCGTCTGCGGCGATCTCGATGGCGATGGAGACTTGGATCTCGTCGCAGCAGGGTCCCGGCTGCAGGTCTTGATCAACGATGGCACGGGCCGCTTCGCGCTCGGGGCCTCGCTGCCCTTCTTCTTCCGTTCGGCTCACCCCGTGATCGGTGACTTCGACGGCGACGGCCTGGGCGATCTCGCGCAGCTCGAGATTGCGGCCACGCAGCGGATCCATATCCACTTCGGTGATCCGTCCGGCGCGTTCCTTCAGGAGAGCACGCTCGGCTTGCCGCTGGGCATCATGGATCTCGCGCCGATGTCCCTGCGGCGTGGTGCGCCTCCCGTCGTGCTCGCAGCGTACAGCGATGGAACGATTCTCGGCATCGCGACCACGCCCGCGACGCGTGCTCTGAACTCGACGACGCTGATCAGCGCGCCGTCCTTCGCTTTGCGTAGCATCGAGCAAGTGGTCGATGCCACAGGGGATGGCAACGCCGACCTGGTCGTGCTCGCCTCGACGGGGCAGCTCTCCCCCATGAGCTACGCCGTTCTGCTCTTCCTCGGCGATGGCAGCACCGGCTTCCTCGGCACGCAAGTTCCGCTGGTGAGCCCACGCGCTCTCTCTGCGGCGCGCTGTGCGGACTTCGATCGATCGGGACGACTCGATGTCGCCGCCTTGATGTCGGATCGCCTGGCGATCCAGCGTTTCGGTAGCAGCACGGTGTACCAGGAATTCGACCTCGACGAGACTTCGTTGCATGCACCGGCGTTCGCCGACCTCGATGACGATGGAGACCAAGATCTCGTCGTCGCCACAGGTGGGCGCCTGCGCGTGCACCAGAATCGCGTGCGTGCCGAGTTCCACTTCGCGTTCGACGAAGCGACGGGCAACCGCGCCTACGATTCAGCTCAGGGCACCGAAGCCGCGAGCAGCCTCAGCATCTCGAGCCCCGCGCGCTGGCAAGGCGACCCCGGACCCGGCCGCCAAGCCTACCGCGGGAACGACGCCGGTACGGGCATGCTAGCGCGCGGCAGTGGCGCGCATGCCAGCTCCCTCGCCATCTCGAGCGCGCCGGGGTCGTGCTCCTTCGCCTGGTGGCAACGCATGGGGCCGAACGCGCCGCAGAGACCTCTTGGGCTCCTCTCCAGCTCGATGCTCACGGTCTCCATCGGAGCAGCTCCGACTCCGGATCGCCTGACGATCACGACCGGCCTGCCTTTCGTCGCCTCTACGACCTACACCAGCGCGCTCCCGATCGCGACGCCGAACCTCTGGCGCCACCTCGCGATCACCTACGACGCCTCGAGCCAGCAGATCCAGCTCTTCGTCGATGGCCTGCCGGATGGCCCTCCAGCTCCAGCTTCGGCGCTCTTCGACGGCGCGCTGCGCCAGCCGATCTTCGGCTCCGCCGGACCCGGCTGGCCTCTCGCCTCGGAAGCGTTCGATCTCGACGAGCTCCGCTACCTGCCTCGTCAGCTCGGTGCCGCCGAGATCCGCGCGCTCTCGCGTGGCGACGGGATTGCGCTCAGCCCGATGGGCGACGGTTGCTTCGAACGCAGGCTCGACGAAGGTCTGCTCGCGTCCCTCGGGGCCGTGCCGGGAGGTTTGGTGGACCTGCGCTTGGAGACCACCGGTCTCTCGAATGGCGCAGCGCTGCTCGCCTTCGGCACCTCGAACACGCAGCTCGGCGGCCTCTCTCTGCCCCTCGACTTCGGCTTCGGCTGCGTGCTGCGCACGAGCCTCGAAGTGCTAGTGCCCATGCCCAGCGGCCAAGTCGCCGAGCTCGCGTTGCGCCTGCCTTCGATGCCGGGAATCTTGCAGGGGCATCTCTACGTGCAGGGCGTGGTCCTAGCCGCGGGTGTGCAGACGACGCGAGCGTTCGATCTGAAGCTGCGCTACTGAGTGTTGGTCGGCGAGCCGAGCGCGCCACCCGCCCACTGTACAGTAAAGGTGCCTGGCACCTTTACTGTGCAGTGGGTGGGACTTTGCCTTCGCTCAAGCTTGCGCGCGCGAGGTGCGCGAACACCGGCGGCGCATAGTTCGGATCCGCGCTCGACGCGAGGAGCCTCCGATCGCGCAGCGGCTCCCCCGCATCGTCGAGCCAGCGCAGCTTCCAACCGCGCGCGAAGTGCTGTTCGACCAACGCATCGATCGGCTCACAGCGCCGATAGGCGAAGTCGTTGAACGCGAGCAGCACGTGCGCGGGCTCGAGGGCCGCGACGCAGCGCAGCATCTCGGGCCAGGCTTTGCGGAGGATGCGCTCGTCGCCGCGGCCGACGCCGAAGGCGGGCGGGTCGAGGATGATCACGTCGAAGGGATGGTCCTTGCCCGCGGCCTTGCGCTCGACGAGGCGGCGGAGATAGCGCTGCGCCGTGTCGGGAACCACGGCGAAGTCGACGCCGTTCCACTCGGCATTGCGCTTCGACCAGGTGAGCATCGGCTTCGAAGCATCGACGTTCGTGACCTGCGTCGCGCCGCCGCGCAGCGCGGCGAGTGCGAAGCCGCCGGTGTAGGAGAAGAGGTTGAGTACGCGCAGGCCCCGCGCGAGCGAAGCGACGAGCGTGCGTGCCGCGGCGGCGTCGGTGAAGACCCCGAAGTCGTCCTTTGGATCGCAGCGGATCTCGAAGCGGAGCTCCCCTTCGCGGGCGACGAAGCGCTGTTCACGCAGCGCGGGCGCAGAGAAGAGATAGGTGTAGCCGCCGGCAGCGTTGCGCTGCTTCCAGATCCAGTGCTCGAGCCCGCTCGCGCGCAGCGCGGCCGCGAGCTCGTCGCGCTGGCGCTCGGGGTCGACGGGCAGCGCGCCGTAGAGCGCGAGCACGCAGAGCTCCCCCAGCTGATCGACCCAGCACCCGGGATGGCCATCGCGGGCACCCGCGACCAAGCGCACGACCTCATCGCGCTCGTGCCGCGCGCGCCGCTCCTCGACCAGGCCGAGGAGCGAGCGGAGCTCGCTCGGGAGAGCCATCAAGTCAGCGCTTCTTCTTGCCGCGCTCACCGCCGCCCGACTCGCGCCCGTTGGGATGGCAGTTGTAGCAAGCTTGCGACTGGTAGACGTATCCCGAGACGCCGCGGTGCTCGTCGTCCATCTCGCTGCGCCGATGCGCGTGGCAGTTCGTGCAGTCGAAGACCTGGAAGCTCGCCGGATTCGTGTGGCAGGTGCTGCAGGCCAGGTTGTGATCGCCGGTGAGGGGGAAGCGGTGGTTGAAGGTGGCACCCTGCCAGCGATTCGTGTTGTGACAGCTCTCGCAGGTGGTCGGGAAGTTCGCCGCCGCGTGATTCGGGTTCCGCGTCGCGTTGTAGTCGCCGAGATGGCAGGCCGAGCAATTCCGCGGCGTGCCTTGGTAGACGCCATTGCCATGGCAGGCGTTGCACGCGGTGTTCGCGTGCGCGCCGGTGAGCGCATAGGTGGTGTGCGCGTAGGTTCCACCCGGCCAGCCGCTCGTCGTGTGGCAGGTCTCGCAGGTCGTGGAGAACCCGGCCGCGGCGTGGCCTGGGTTCGTCGTCCGGTTGTAGTCGTCGAGATGGCAGCCCGAGCAATTCCGCGGCGTGCCTTGGTAGACGCCGCCGATGTGACACTCGGTGCAACCGACCGAGGCGTGCTGGCCCGTGAGCGCGAAGCTCGAGTGATCGAAGCGCGCGCCTTCCCAACCGTTCGGCGTGTGGCACTGCTCGCAGGTCGTCGGGAAGCCGGCCGTCACGTGATTCGGATCGCGCGCGTTGTTGTAGTCGTCGAGGTGGCACGCGTTGCACGCCGTCGGCGTGCCTTGATAGACGCCGTTCGCATGGCACGACGCACAGTCCTGCGACGCGTGGCGACCGATCAAGGGATAGAACGAGTGGTTGAACCCGGTGCTGTCCCAGCCGCGCGGCGTGTGGCACTGCTCGCAGGTCGTCGGGAAGCCGGCGGCCGCGTGATTGGGGTTCCGCGTCTGGAAGTACTCGTCGACGTGGCAGGAGGCGCAATCGCGCGGCGTGCCCCGGTAGACGCCGTTCACGTGGCACGCGGTGCAAGCGGTGGATTGGTGCTCGCCCACCAGCGGCCAGAGCGAGTGATCCATCTTCGCATCGCCGAACGAGGTCGGGATGTGGCAGCGCTCACAGCTCGTGGTCCAGCCGAGGGCGGCGTGATCCGGGTTCGTCGCGCGCTGGAGATCGCCTTGGTGGCAGTCCTCGCAGCGGATCGACGCGCGTTGGAAGTTGCCGACCTGCGCGCCGGGATGGCAGCGCATGCAGGCGACGCCGGCGTGCGAGGCGACGAGCGGGAAGCGCGTGCGCGCGTGCTCGGCGATCTGACCTTGCGGCAGCCAGCTCACCTGATCGTGACAGGTCGAGCAGTTCGGCCCGAGGCGCGACTGATGCACGTCCTCGTGGCAGCCCGCGCAGCCGCGCGAGGCGAACTGCTGCACCGGGCCGCGATCGTTGTGGCAGCGCAGGCACTGCGCCTCCGCGTGCGCACCTTCGAGCGCGTGGCCCGTCTCCTTCGCGTGGTCGAACTTGAAGTCCGCGCGCAGCGTGTGCCAGTCGCCGCTCACGTGGCAGAGCGAGCAATCCGCCGGGAAGCTGTCGTGCGGGATCACCGGCCCGCGCTCGTCGGCCCAGCGATGCGGCTCCTGCGGTCCTCCGGGAGAGAAGACGAAGCAGGCCGCGTTGCAGAGCAACAGAGCCACGAGCAGCCAGCGCGGCGAGGCGGCGATCGGCGAGGAGGTGCGGAGAGACATCGTGGGTTCCTGCCGGCGCGGATCAGAAGCGGAGCTGCGTGTAGAACCCGAGCGACCAGGCATCTTGATCGTCGCCGAAGCGGCGGTCCATGCGGAGCGTGAGATCGAGATCCCGGGTCAGGTACCAGGTGAGGTCGGCGTTCAGCGCGTGGAGCAAGGCGTCGTCGTCGTCGCCGAAGCTGGTCTCGAACTGCTGCTTCGAGATCTCGTAGCCACCGAAGATGGCGAAGTCCGCCCACGACTTCTGCGCGCGGAAGCGGACGCCGTTGCCCTCGGTGTTGACGCCCTCGGTGTGGAAGACGGTCGCCGAGACTTCGCCGCTCGTCCAGAAGAGCTCGCGCAAGGCGAGGCGGAGATCGCCGCCGGTGCCGGTCTCGTCGGTGTCGTCCCAGTGGTCGATCCGGCCGTCCAGGCGCAGATGCTCGCCGAAGTTGCGGTACGCCGAAGCGTAGATGCGCTGGAGATGCCCGTCCTCGAGCAGCGTCGTCGGCACGCCACGGAACTCCTGGCGCTGGAGCTCGGGCCAGCGGATGGACGAGTAGCCCGCGCCGACGCCGGTGTCCGCGTCGAAGCGATAGCTCGTCGAGAGCTGCGCCTCGGTGAGCTCGAAGCCGCTCGACTTGAAGTCGGCGTCGCTGCCGTAGTAGTCGACCCAGACGCTGCCGTGCAGGCTCCACGCATCCGTGATGCGCCAGTCGAGCACGCCGAGCACCAGGTCGCGATCCGCGTCGCCGTCGTGCCAGGTCTTCTGGTACGCCCAGGTGAAGCGGAACTCCTCGAGCTCGCCGAAGCGCATCCCGTGGTAGACGAAGAGTGCCGGATCCTCGGCGGTGAAGTCGTAGTCGAAGGGGTTCGGCAAAGCGCCCCCGCCGAGGCCGATCTCCTGACCGGCGCCGAGCTCCACCTCGAGCACGCCGCCGTCGAGCAAGCCGAGCTCCGGCAGCTCGCTCAGCAGGAAGCGCCCGACCTCCCAGCGCAGCGGCTGGTCCTCCGCGTCGTTCGAGCGATACGAGAAGCGCTCGAGGCGCGCGTCGGACTCGCTGTCGTTGCTGCCGCCCGCGGAGAAGATCGGGACCGGAGCCACGTTCACCAGACCGCGGAAGCGCAGCAGGCCGCCCGATTGGAAGGGGTTCTCGACGCGCGCTTCGAGGCCGGCCTCGGCGAGGGTGTAGCTCTCGCCGTTGCTCCAGCTCGCGTCGACGCGCGAGAAGGCGCGTCCCGACCAACGCGTCGGTCGATCTTCGCGGCGCACGCGCTGCACCGGAGCGAGCAGCGGCAGCCCTTCCTCCACGTTCGGCAGCGGCGCCTCCCACGGCGGGTGCTCGGGTGCGTCGGACTCCTTCTTCGGCGGCGTCTCCCCCGCCGCCTCGAAGCGCGACTCGGGGACCAGCACTTCGGCCTCGACGCCGATGTCGATGCGCGGACCGCCCGCGGGCAGCTCCGCGCGCGAGCTGGTGCGCGAGACGACGGTCAAACGCCCGACGACGGGGGAACCCGAGGGCGGGCGCACGATCACGCGATCGCCCGGCTCGAAGCGCGACTCGCGCCCGCCATCGACGAAGATCGCGTCGCCCGAGACGGCCGTCACGCGCGTCGAGATGCGGCGCTCGATCTGCGCCTCCGCGGTGGCTGCGCCGCAGGCGAGCCAAACGCCGAGCGCGAGGATGCGCCGTGCTCCGCTGACTCGCCCGCTGGCCTTCATCGACCGTCCTCCCCGCGGCGCTTCGGCGTCGCGTGGCAATCCTCACAGCGCTGGCCGAGCGGGCGATACCGCACGACCTTCGCTCCTTCCGGGAGCGTCTGTGCCACGTGGCACGCGCTGCACGCGAGCTTCGCATGAGAGGCATCGAGAGCGAAGCGCGTGTCGCGATCGTGGTCGAAGCTCGCACGCAACTCGAAGCGCGCGGCGGTCTCCGTATGGCAGCGCGCGCAGTCGTTCCGACCCTCGACGCGGAACTGCCCTGCGTGCGGATCGGCATGGCAGTCGGCGCAGGCGTTCGGCGCGAACCCGAGCCGCCGCGCGGCGCGCGGATCGGGATCCGGCGCGTGGCATTGCTCGCAGGTCGCGCGCGCATGCTGGCCCACCAAGCGATAGCCGGTCCAGAGCGCATGATCAAAACGCGCGCGCTCCACCGCGCGGAAGGACTCGGTGTCGTGGCAGCGCGCGCAGCCGCTCCGTCCCTCGACCGCACGCGGCAGCTCCGCGCGCGCGAAGCGCCCGCGATGCACGTCGGCGTGACACGCATCGCATTGCTGCGGCGTGCCGCGGAAGCGCCGCTGCACGCCGCTCGGCGTCGCGACCTCGGTGTGACATCGATCGCAGGAGACCGCGCGATGCGCGCCCGTGAGCGGGAACCCCGCGCGCGCGTGCTCCTCTTCGGTGAACGCGCTGCGCTGGAAGCTCGTGGTCTCGTGGCAGCGCGCGCAATCGGTGCTGCTGGCTCCCGATACGGCGAACTGCCCTCCGTGCGGATCGACGTGGCAGCTCGCACACTCCGTCGGCGCTCCGACGAGCACGCGATCGCCCGGCGTGGTGCTGCCCTCGCGCTGCGGGTGGCACGCGCTGCACGCGACTTGTTCGTGCGCACCGGTGAGCGCGAAGCGCGTCGCGGCGTGGGCCGCGAGATCGAAGCGCGAGGGCGCGAAGCCATGCACGTCGTGGCAAGCGGTGCAGCCGCGTTCCCCGGCGCGCGCGTCGAGCGAGCCCGCATGCGGATCGACGTGGCACGCGGCGCAAGTATGCGATGCGTCCGAGAAGAGGCGCTCGGCGATGACACCCGTCGCCGCCGGCGGATGGCACTCCGTGCACGAGACCGCGCGGTGCTTCCCTTCCAACGCAAAGTCGGCGCGCGCGTGCAGCTCGGCGTCGAAGCGCGATGGCGCGAAGTGCGTCGCGGCGTGGCAGTCGGTGCACGAGCTCGCCGCGAACGGACCGTCGGCGAACTGCCCGTCGTGCGGATCGCCGTGGCACGCGGCGCAATCGCGGCTCGCGCGGCCGGGATAGCGCTGCGCGAAGGTCTGTGCGCCTTCCTTGCCGGCATGACACGCGGCGCAATCGAGGTTCGCATGCGGGGCCGCGAGAGCGAAGCCGCTCGCCGCGTGCAGCTCGCGCGCGCGCTCGAGGTTCGAAGCCGCGAAGCTCTCGTGGCGCGCCTCGTGGCAGAGCGCGCAGCTCTGCTCGGGCGAGCGCAGGCGCTCCTGCTCCACGATGGCGGTCAAAAACGTCGCCCCATGCTCGTGGGGATGACACGTCGCGCAGTCGCGCGGGGCCGGAGGCGTCGCAGCTTCGCGCGCCAAGGCCTCGACGCTGCGCGCGCTGCCCGGCTCGTGGCACGCCGTGCACGCGAGCCCCGCGTGCGAGCCCTCGAGCGGGAAGCTCGGATCGTGCGTGAACGCCGCGACCTCGACGAAGGGGCGCTCCTCGCCATGGCAGCTCGCGCAATTCGGCAACGCGCCTTCATGCGGATCCTCGTGGCAGCTCGCGCAGCGCTGCTGGAGCCCGAGGAAGCGCTTCTCACCCACGGGCAGGAGCGCGGTCTCGGCGTTCGGATGGCATTCCTTGCACGCGAGCGAAGCGTGCACGCCGCCCAACGTGAACTCGAGGTGCGCATGATCGTAGCGCGCGGGATCGGCGACGCCCGCGCGCGCGAACGCCGCGCGCCCCGAGAGCTCGAGCTCCTCGCCGCGATGCTCGCTGTGACACTGGCCGCAACGCGCAAGCACCGCCGCATCGAGCGCGCCGTGCAAGCCGCTCCGCGCGTCGCGCTGCGCGGCGATCCCCGCGTGGCACGCGAGGCAGGCGTCGGCGAGCGAGCGCTCGCCCTCGCCGTGGCAGAGCGCGCAGCCATCGCTGCTCGCGAGCTCGGCCTCGCGTCCGTGAACGGCGCTGAGCGGCCCAGGCGAAGGGTCGCTACCCTCGGCGAAGACGAGCCAGAACACGAGCAGGAGCGACGCGAGCGCGAGCAGTCGCGCGGGATGGAGAGAGCGCAGCGCCATGGCTCAGCCCCACCACGCATAGCGCAGCGCGGTCGCGACGTGCAGGCCGACGACCAGCACCATCAGCAGCGCGATCCAGCGATGGAAGTAGCGCCAGGAAGCGAGCAAGCCGCGCAGCTCCTCGAAGTGCGCGGCATGCAAGCCGAGGCGCACCGCGCGACGCGCGAGCCCTGCCAAGCGATCGAACTCGCTGGGCGGGATCCCTTCGCGCACCGCTTCGCGGCGCAGATCGATCAACGCGAGCCGGAGACGCCGCTGCGCGCCGAAGAGCGCGCGCACGCGCCCGAGGAAGCTCGGGCTCCACTGCGAGTGCGCGACCAGCTCCTCGATGCGCGCGCGCATACGTTCGCCGAAGCCGCGGCCCGCGCCGTCCCATTCGCCGGAGAGCGAGGCCACGCTCGCGCGCACCTCGTCGAGGGCCAGCTCGCGGCCGTTCGCGGCCTTCGGGATCTGCGCGTAGAGATAGCGCCCGATCCCGCCCGTCGCGACGAGGAGGACCAGCATCCACAGCGCGTGTCCACCCGCGGCGTTATGCAGCACCGCGCCGCCGTGCACGAACGCGAGCACCGTGGCGGCGACGCCCGTCACCATGTGCCAGGAGAGCCAATGGCGGAGACTGCCGGCGAGCCACTCGCCGAAGCGCGAGCGACGCAGGAGATAGAGCAAGTTCGTCGCGATGCAGGCGAGCGAAGCGATGCCGCAGGCGAGCCCGAAGGCGCCGGTCGGCGCGAGCCAGTCGTGGTCCGCGTTCTCGATGCGCCGCGCCCAGCTCGCGCCGTAGTAGTCGGTGCGCCAGAGCACCCAGGCGAGCGCGAGCGCCGAGAGCGCCGCGGTCACGAGCAGCGCGCGGAAGAGGCCCGTGCCGCGCTCGACGACCGAAGGTGCGCTCGGGCGCTTCGAAGGATCGAAGGAGACGCCGCAGCGCTTCAGGAGCTCGAAGGGCGCGACGCCGCCCGCGAAGATGAACACTTCGTCGTTCGGCAGCGCGACGAGGCTCGGAGTTCCCTGCGCGTCGTGAAGCGCGAGCGTCACCTCGTGCTCCTCGATGCGCAGCAGCTCGCTCGGCTTCGAGACCTCGAGCTCACCCGCCGCCAGCGCTTCGCGCAGACGCCGCTCGTTCCGCGCCTTCAAACGCGAGAACTCGCTCTTGCGGTACGAGAGCACGACGCGGTTCCCCTCTTGCTCGGCGAGGGCGAGGGCCGCCTCGACCGCGCTGTCGCCGCCGCCGACGACGAGGATCGCGCGATCGGTGTAGGACTCCGCGTCGAGCAAAGAGTAGGCGACCTTCGGCAGGTCCTCGCCGGGCACTCCCAACTTCCGCGGCGTGCCGCGGCGACCGAGCGCCAAGCACACGTGCCGCGCGCGCACGGTTCCGGCCGAGGTCACCACGACTTGCTGCTCGTCGATGCGCGGATCGATGCGCTCCAGCGCGTGACCGGTGCGCAAGGGGATCTCGTGCGCCGCGACGAGCTCTTCCCAGAGCAGCAGCAGCTCCTCCTTCTCGAAGCTCGTCTGCTTCAGGCGCCCGTGCAGAGGGAGATCCATCGGCTGGCTCATCACGAGCTTCCGCCGCGGGTACTTCGATACCGTGCCGCCGAGCGCCTCTTGCTCCAGCACCACGAAGTCGAGGCCGAGGCGCCGCGCCTCCAGCGCGCAGGCGATGCCGGCGGGGCCGGCGCCGATGATCGCGAGCTCGTGGCAACCCTCTTCACGCGCACCGAGCTGCTTCGCGCGAGCGGCGACCTCGGCGGCCACCGCCGCGCCATGCGCGACGGCGGTGCGAATCAGCGCGTAGCCGGTGACCTCACCGGCGAGGAAGAGGCCCGGACGACCGACGACCTCGAGCTTCTCGTCGAGGGCCGGCAGATCGTCGCGCTCCTTCACGTCGCCGAGCGTCACCGCGATGGCCTGCGTCGGGCAGGCTTCGGCGCAGAGCCCGTGGCCCACGCAGCGCGCGCCATGCACGACCGCCGCTTGGCCGTGCACCAGTGCCAGCACCCCGTCCTCGGGGCAGGCGCGGACGCAGGCTCCGCAGCCGATGCAGTTCTTCAAATCGATGTGTGGAAACTGCAAGCGCGCCTGATGCGCGCCGCGCTCTTTCGCCTGCGCCACGGCCGCCACGTTCTCGCGGAGCTCGGCGAGCTGGCGGCGGCGCAGGCGCAACGCCGCCGCGAGAGCAGCGCCGACGAACGCGCAGAGCAGCAGCGGAGTCCAGGCCATGGTCGACGGGGAGGGGAGCGCGGAGGAGGTCGCAAGAGGCGGGAGCCGGGCCCCCTTGGCACCGAGCGTGCCACGCGGAGGAACTCCCCCGCCATGCCCCCGTGCCCGTATCTGGCATCGGTCCACAGGTCCGAGAAGCTGACTCCGGGTCCAACATCTGTACCCACCTCCCCGGCGATCAGCCACCCTCGTGCGCGGGGATATAGATGACAGCCAAGAAAGAACCATCCGGTGGTCGTGACCACGCCAACTCGACTCCGTCCTGCGGTCGTCTCGCCCAGCCTCCCGCCCGGAGGCCGGGCCCAGTGCAGGAGCGGAACGATGGTGAAGTTGAACGAAGAGCCCGGGTCGTGTCAGGCCCTGGCGTTCTACGCGGCGGCGCAGCCCCCGAGCTCGGCGGAGGTGCAGCGGCGCTTCGGGAATCGCGGGGTTCGCCTGCGCTCGTTGCCCCCCGGCCCTCGCGGATCCTGGGGCTTCGAGATCGACCATCCGGAGTGGGGCGAAGCGTGCATCGCCGGGATCGCGGAACGGCCCGATGTCTCGCCGCTGGCGATCCAGATCTCGAATCGCCTCCTCCCCGAAGAGAAGGAGCACGCGCTGGCGGCGCGTTCGGTGCTGGCCGTGATCACCAGCGAGCGCGAGGGTCATGCACCCGAGGATCGAAAGTTTCTGCTCCGCTTCCTGGAGGTGCTGCTCGATCCCGCGTCACCGCACGCCACGGGCTTCGACTGTCGTGCGCGCACGCTCTGGTCGGGAGCGGCGCTGCGCGAGGAGCTCGCGCACGACGCCGATCTCGACATCCACGCGCTGATCGAGATGCACGGCGCGAGCAAGCACCCGCCGAAGCTCGAGCTCACACCCGATGGTCGGGACATCGTCCCGCCGCGGGTCGACTGGTTCCATTCCCACGGCTTGGCCGATCTCGGCAGCTACGACTTCGAGATCCTGCAACCCGCGCCGATCCTGCTCCTGGATGGCTTCGAGGTCCTGCGAGGCCTCGCGCATCGACTGCTCTATGGATCCATCGAGCCGGGAGCGCCCCGCCAGACGCTCTTCGTTCCGGGGGGCGACATCGCGCTGATCGATGTCGCGCGCTTCGAGCGCGAAGGGCCGAGGGAAGAACGCGCCCTGCGCGTTCGCCTGCCGCAGGGCGATGCCCACGACGGCCCGCGCCGCGTGGTGGTCTGCGATCCTCTCGTCGCCGCCGCTCCCAGCACCCAGCGCACGCAGCGCTGGCCGGTCCGCGCATCGCGCGCCATGCGCCGGCTGCCTGCGGCGAGCTCCGTCATCGACTTCCCCCCGTGCGTCACCGCGCTGCTCGCGGAGCGCGCGCAGAAGACCGCGCCCGCGCTGCGCGCGATCGTCGAGGAGCACGCGAACGAGCTCCTCGAGACGATCGTGCAGGTCTTCTGCCCGATGGGCGCGCCGGACTCGGGTCAGCCGTGGCAGATCTTGTGGTTCGAGCTCGAGCGCTTCGAGAACGACCAGACCTTCACCGGCAAAGTGCGCTTCGAGCCGCAAGGCTCGAGCGATTACAAGCGCGGCCGACGCATGACCTTCGGTGTCGAGGACCTCGCGAACTGGCGCGTCTGGTCGCCGCTCGGCCCCATCACGCCCTACGATCGAACGGCGGCGCGCGCGTTTCAGAAGATCCTGCCGCACTTGCGCGAGGAGTTCGCGGCGGAGCGGGCGCGGATGAGCTGAGGCACGCCGCGCTTCCGCTCCAGGCATGAGATGCGGGGATCCACTGTGCGTAGAGAATCCTCTTCGCTGCGCTCGCGATCTACGCTGCACCTACACCACGAGCCCAGACGATCTGCGCTGCTGCGCGGATCTCGATCGCGAAATCGCGCAGCTACCTTGCTCGCGTTCACCGCCGCTCCGCCGCGTGCGGAGCGCTGCGGCTCTTCCTCCCTCCCCACTGGAGGTCTCTCGCGATGTCTCCCGCATCCTTCGCCCTGCGCGGCTTCGTCGCCACGCTGGCTCTCACCGCCGCTGCCGAAGCTCAAGGCTTCGGCGGCGCGCGCATCGCCGATCTCACGCCGACGCTCATCCAGAGTCCTCGTCCCTACCCACCGAGCGGCGACGCCGCCGTACCGGTATGGACCCACCGCGTCTCGATACCCCAAGCGTCGTATCTGCGCCTGCACACGCGCATGGACCTCGGACCCGGCGACGCGCTCGTCGTCCGCGACTCGCAAGGCGCGGAGAAATGGCGCTACACCGGCAAGGGTCCGGTGACCGCGTTCCAGCTCGGCCTCTCGGCCGACGAGGCGAACGTCCTCTCGGTTCCCGGTCTCGGCGAGGAGTTCCACACCGACACCGTCTTCGACGACACGATCCTCCTCGAGCTCTACGCGGTGAACGGCGGCTACGGCGTCGAGATCACGACCATCGAGCACGGCTATCCCTGGACGCAGATTCGCGCCGTCGTGAGCCCCGAGACGCCGTGCACGCTGACGCCGCCGTTCCTCGATTTCGAGTGCGAGACGAACGCGACGCGCATCGCGAACGGCTCCGCGGTCTGCGGCCTCGCTTCCGGCGGCGTCTTCTGCTCCGGCACGCTGATCTCGAACCAGTCGCACGTGCTGACCGCGAATCACTGCGTGAGCACGCAGAGCGGCGCCAACACGACGAATCTCTGGTTCCGCTATCAGGAGCTCTGCGGCACGAACACGCTGCGCGGCACGCACGTGGTGCCGGCGCCGCAGACCTTCGTGATCGGTCAGCCCTCGGGCCCGGGCGCCGACTTCACCGTGCTGCGCGCGAACGGCACGCCGCACGTGCAGTTCGGCTTCGCGAGCCTCGAGGCGCGCGATCCGGGCACGGGCGAAGCGCTCTACATCGTGGGGCATCCGAACGGCCGTCCGAAGGAGATCACCTACGGCCCCGCTCGCGGCGTGCTCGGCTTCACCGGCAACACGCACTTCCAGCACCGCGTCGATACCGAGGGCGGGAACTCCGGCTCCGCCGTCTTCTCGGGCGCGACCCACTGCATCGTCGGGGTGCACACGAACGGCGGCTGCGTGACGACGGACCCCGCCTCCGGCAACTGGGCCTCGCGCATGTCGCAGGACCTGGCGGCGATCCGCGCCGCCGCTCCGGCGGTCGCCATCTGTGGCCAGCCGAGCAACAGCACGCTGCGCTGCGCGGTGAATGAAGTTCTCCCGCAGAGCCTGAGCGCGACCGAGGGCGGGAGCAACACGGGCTTCCCCTGGGGCGGCACCACGGCGCGGCGCACGATGTATGCGTACGGCGGCACCGTGCTCGGCTTCGACAAGCCGGTGCGCTTCGATTCGATCGAGTTCCGGCCGAACGGCGGCGGCACGAGCACCGCTTCCGCGACCTACGACTTCGCGCTCTACGTGTCGACGAGCCGCAATCCCGCGCGCGCGCTCGACTACACCTTCGACAACAACCACGGCGCGGACCGCGTGAAGGTGTTCGACGGTCTGCTCGGAGCGGTGGCGACGACGCTCGGCAGCTCGCCGAATCCGTGGGTCGTGAAGATCCCCTTCGATGTGCCCTTCGAATGGGATCCGGCGTCGGGCCCGCTGCTGCTCGACATCCAGTATCGCAGCGGCATCATCGCGACCGCGAGCTGGGATGCTGCGTACCTGACCAACGAGGACGTGGGCCGCATCTCGCTCGCCGGCAGCGCGAATGGTCCGGTGGCGAACTTCCCGGGCGGCGCCGGCAACCCCACGCAGAACCTGGGCTTGGCGGTGAAGCTCTGCGTCGAGACCGACACGGTGCCGAACGCCTACGCTGAGGCCGAAGCGAACAGCTCTTCGGCTTATCCCTGGAACGCGACCGGCGCGATGCGCGTGCTCTATGCGTACGACCGAACGACCATGGGCTTCACGGGTCGGCAGCGCATCACGCGCCTCGGCTGGCGTCCCGAGAACGGCAACGCCTTCGCAGGGGCCAGCTACGACGTGCGCCTCTCGATGTCGACGGGTGTCACGGCGCCCAACGCGCTCAGCACGACCTTCGACGCGAACCACGGCACGGATCGCAGCTTCGTCTACGACGGTGTCTGGACGGCACCCGCGGCACCGGCGAGCACCGCGCCGGGCGGCTTCGTTCACTCGATCGAGCTCACGCGCGCCTTCGAGTACAACCCGGCCAACGGACCGCTGGTGATCGATCTCCAGCTCCGCGGCATCAGCGGGGCGCCGGGAACCAACTTCGATGGGCCGAACCTCACCGGCGAGCTCGTCGGCCGCGTGTTCGACACGAGCGGCGCCTTCAGCGCCACCGGCACTGCGCAGAGCTTCGCGCTCACGCTCGGGATCGGCAGCGAGCCCTGCCCGACGGTGCCGACCGCGACGGACAGCGCCTTCGGCGGCAATGCGAGCGCGTTCCCCTGGGGCGGCACCACCCCGATGCGCGCGCAGTACGTCTACGACGAGAGCGTGATCGGCACGAGCGAGCCGATCTACATCCAGCACCTGCGCTGGCGTCCCACGAACGGCTCGACCTCGATCGGCCCGCTCAGCTTCGACGTGAAGATCGATCTCTCGACCTCGGGTCTCGCCAGCGCGAGCGCGCTCGGCGCGACCTTCGACGCGAATCACGGCGCGAATCGGCGCACCGTGCACGACGGGTGGATCAGCGTCCCGTACACGACGCTGAGCGGTAGCGCGCGCGAGCTCCCGATCAGCGTGAAGCTCGCGACGCCGTTCTACTACGATCCGACGGCGGGGCCGCTCGTCGTGGATCTCGTCTACCGCGGCGGCTCGGGCAGCGGCTTCGTGCTCTGCGATGGTCCGAGCGCCGGCGGCGCGTACCGCGTCGTCCACACCTCGAACCCGAGTGCCGCGGTCGCCAATTTCGGACCGCAGGACTTCGGGTACTCGATCTCGCTCTGCGGGACGAGCTGCAACGGCACGGCGGTGAGCTATGGCGCGGCGTGCGCGGGCTCGAACGGCGTGCCGGTGAATGCCACGCTCGGATTGCCGACGATCCCGAACCCGAGCTTCCGGCTGCGCCTGCGGAACGGCCCGACCGCGCGTCCGGCGGCGCTCTGGCTGGGCCTGACGCCGGTGAGCTTCGATCTCACCGGGGCCGGCGCGACGGGTTGCTTCCTCTACAACACGGTGGATCTCGCCGCGCTGAACGCGTTCACGAACGCGCTCGGGGAGGCTTCGATCGCCGCACCGATCCCGCTCGATCCGCTCCTGAGCGGCGGCATCGTCTACTCGCAGTGGGTCGCGATCGACCCGGGTTCGGGTCGCCCACTGCCGGTCGTCACCACCGACGGCCTGCGCTTGACGCTCTGCTTCTGAGCGCGCGACGCCGCTCGCTCTGAGAACGCGAAGAGCCCGCTCCGGCAGCCGCCGGGGCGGGCTCTCTCGTTCTCTGCTGCTCAGCGCGCTCGCGCGAAGGGATCGGCGTCGCTGGCGCGGAGCTCGACCTCATACTCCGCTCCGTGCTCGGGCTCGCCGTAGAAGAGCTGCACCTTCCGCTCGAGCAGCACGCCGCGGCGCGCATCGAAGCGGTACGAGCTGTGGCCCTCGCGAAAGGTATAGCCACTCGCGACGCGTCCGCCGTCGCCGAGCAGCTCCCAGCGCTCCTCGATGCCGAGCACCTCGCCTTCGCGGCTCTTCACCTCGGCGTGGCAGCGCAGCTTCAGGTGATGTCCGCCGAGCCAGTTGCCGATGGAGTAGGAGAGCTCGTAGCTCCACTTCGAGCCGAGACTCACGGGCTCGGCGCCGAAGATCGGCAAGGCGAGGCGCAGCATGGAGCGCAGCTCCTCGACGCGCTGCTCCTGCTTCTCTCCGGCTTCGAAGAGCTTCTCGGCGCCCGCGATCTCGCGCAGCTCGCCGCGCGTGGTGAAGCGAACGAGCACGTCGCTGGCGAGCATGCGCTGCACCTGCTCGCGCAGCTTGGGCTGCCGCTCGCCGCGCGCGAACTCCTCGGAGCGCGAGTCGATCTCGACCCAGTCGCCGAGTCGATTGCGGGCGCCGGTCTTCAACCCGCGCAGCCGCACGCGCTCGTGCAAGAGCTCCGCCTCGGCCCCGGCGCTGCGCTCCGCCTGCCAGTCGAGGGTCATCTCACTCGGCGCATGCACACCTTCCTTGGGCCGCCGCTCGCGGGTGGCGATGCGCTGCACGTAGAAGCGCTTCGGCGCCTCGGCGGCGGCAGCGTGGCGCAGCAGCACGGGCTCGGGGAGCGGCGCCGGCGGCGCGGGATCCTGGGCGAGGGCGCTCGCCCCGAGGATCAGGAGCGGAGCGCACGCCAGCACGCGCGCTAGGAAGACGCAAGACGATCGAGGCATGGAGGTCAGGGGCTCCGGAATCCGAACCAACATAGCCGTCGAGCGCGAGCCGAGAGAAGTGCGGAGTTCCGGTCGCGTCCACCAGCGGCTAGGTTTGCAGACGTTACTTCCTTCCGTCCCTTCGTCTGGAGCCCCCTCCATGAGATCCCGATCTACGCGCGCGCTCCTGCCCGCGCTGGCTCTGGCCTTCGTCTGCGCCGAAGCCAGCTTCGCGCAAGGTTTCGGCGGCGCCCGCATCGCCGACCTGACCCCCACGAACCTCTCGAGCCCGATGCCCTACCCGCCGAACGGGAATCCCGCGGTGCCGGTCTGGACCCATCGCGTCTCGATGCCGATGGCGTCCTACCTCCGCCTGCACGCCCGCATGGACCTCGGCATGGGCGATTCCCTCGTCGTGCGCGATTCGCAGGGCGCCGAGAAGTGGCGCTACACGGGCAAGGGCCCGGTGAGCCAGCGGAGCGCCGGCTCCGCGGATGAGAACGCGCTGCTGCCGATCCCCGGTCTCGGCGAGGAGTTCCACACCGACACGGTGTTCGACGACACGATCACGCTCGAGCTCTATGCGCAGAGCGGTGGTCTCGGGGTGCAGATCCACACCATCGAGCACGGCTTCCCCTGGGCGATCCTGCGCACGATCACCTCGCCGGAGACGCCCTGCACGCTGACGCCGCCCTTCCTCGACTTCGAGTGCGAGACGCAGCCGGCCCGCGTCGCGAACGGCAATGCCGTGTGCGGCTTGGCGAGCACGGCCGTCTTCTGCTCGGGCACGCTGATCTCCAATCAGTCGCACGTGCTCACCGCCAACCATTGCGTGAGCACGCAGAGCGGCGCGAACACGCTGAACTTCTGGTTCCGCTTCCAGGAGCTCTGCGGCACGGGCACGCTGCGCGGCACCGTCGTCGTCCCGGCTCCCCAGACCTTCGTGCTCGGCCAACCGCACAGCCCCGGCCCGGACTACACCGTGCTGCGAGCGAACGGCACGCCGCACATGCAGTTCGGCTTCGCGCGCCTGGAGGCGCGAGATCCCGGCACGAACGAGAGCCTCTACATCATCGGCCACCCCTCGGGCCGTCCGAAGGAGATCACTTACGGCCCCGCCCGCGGCGTGATCGGCTTCACCGGCAACACGCACTTCCAGCACCGCGCCGACACCGAGGGCGGTAACTCGGGCTCGGGCGTCTTCTCCGACGTCTCGCACTGCATCGTCGGCGTGCACACGAACGGCGGCTGCACGACGGGCGACCCGAACTCGGGCAACTGGGCCTCGCGCATGTCGCAGGACTTCGCGGCGATCCAGACCGCCGTCCCCGGCGTTGCGGTCTGCGGCGCGAGCAGCACCCCCGCGCGCTGTGACATGAACGAAGTGCTGCCCCAGAGCGCGACCAACGCGACCTCGAACAGCAGCACGGGCTTCCCGTGGGGAGGTACGACCGCGCGTCGCACGCTCTACGCCTACGGCCGCGGGGTCCTGGGCTTCGACAAGCCCGTCCGCTTCAACGCGGTCGAGTTTCGGCCGAACGAGGGCGGCACGACCAGCTCGGCGGCCAGCTACGACTTCGCGCTCTTCGTGTCGACCGGTCGGCGCGGCGCGCGCAACCTCGACTACACCTTCGACAACAACCACGGCGCCGACAAGGTCAAGGTCTTCGACGGCGTGCTGAACGTCCCCGCGGCGACGCTGGGCGCGTCTCCGAACCCCTTCATCCTGAAGGTGCCCTTCTCGGTGCCCTTCGAGTGGGATCCGGCGGCGGGACCGCTGCTCCTCGACATCCAGTACCGCAGCGGAGTCATCGCGACCGGTGGCTGGGACGGTGCCTTTGGCACCAACGAAGACATCGGCCGCATCTCGCTGAGCAGCAGCTCGAACGGCGCGGTGGCCAACTTCCCCGGCGGCGCCGGCAATCCCACGCAGAACTTCGCGCTCGCCGCGCGGCTCTGCCTCGATTGCGAGACCGTGCCGGATGCGTACAGCACGACCGAGGCGAACAGCAACTCGGCCTTCCCGTGGAACTCGGCGAGCCCGATGCGCGTGCTCTACTCGTATGACGGGAGCGTGCTCGGAGTCACGGGCCGTCAGCGCATCACGCGCCTCGGCTGGCGCCCCGAGAACGGCAACGCCTTCGGCGGCGCGACCTACGATGTGCGCATCTCGCTCTCGACGGGAGTGAACCCGTCGAACGCGCTGAGCACGAACTTCGCGGCCAACCACGGGGCAGACCGCGTCGTGGTCTTCGATGGCGTCTGGACCTCGCCGGCCGCGCCGGCATCGGCCGCCCCGCAGGGCTTCGTCCATTCGATCGAGCTGCAGAACGCCTTCGAGTACAACCCGGCCCTCGGACCGCTCGTGGTGGACCTGCAGCTCCGCGCGACGACCAACACCGCTGCGACGGCCTTCGACGGCGCGTTCAATACGGGAGAGCCGATCGGTCGCATCAGCAATACCGTCGATCCCAACGCGACCACGAGTAACGGCGCCGCCCAGAACTTCGCCTACGTCCTCGGGGTCTGCGGCGAGCCTTGCCCGACGCTGCCTCCCGCCGGGGACAACGCCATGCTCCCCGGCACGGGAACCGGCCTGCCGTTCAACTCGACGAGCTCGTCGCGCTGGCAGTACATGTACGGGCCGACCACGCTGGGCACGACGCAGCCGATCTACATCCAGCATCTCCGCTTCCGCCCGGATGAAGCGGCCACGAGCATCGGCCCGGCGTCCTTCACCTGCACCATCGATCTCTCCACCGCCGCGACGACCCCCGCGACGATGAGCTCGACTTTCGACACGAACCACGGCGCCAATCGCGCGCGGGTCTTCGATGGGACGTTCAGCGTGCCGTTCACGACGGGGCTCGGCGATCCGCGCCTCTTCCCCGTGAGCGTGCAGCTCGACACGCCCTTCTACTACGATCCGGCGGCGGGCCCGCTGCTGCTGGACATTCGCATGCTCGGGCTCTCGGGCAGCTCGGCGAACTTCGACACCACGTTCACAGTGACCCCCGCTCCGGATGATCGGCGCATGGGCCACAGCAGCGATCCCAACGCCGCGGTCGCCAACTTCTCCCCGCAGCGGAACGGCCTCGCCCTCTCCCTCTGCGGCGTCGGCTGCAACGCCCTCGCCGTGAGCTACGGAACGGGCTGCGCCGGCACGAACGGCACGCCGATCAACACGACGCGCGGCTTGCCGACGATCCCGAACCCCAACTTCGGGTATCGCATGGTGAGCGGTCCGGCGAGCCAGACCGCGGCGCTCTGGATGGGGATCAGCTCGTTGAACCTCGATCTCAGTGGCGCGGGAGCCACGGGCTGCTTCCTGCTGAACACGCTCGACATCGCGTCGTTCAGCTCGGCGACCAACGCGAGCGGCGAAGCGCTCATCGCTTCGCCCGTGCCGAGCGATCCGCTGCTCGACGGGCTCACCGTCTTCGTGCAGTGGGTCGCCATCGACCCGGGTGCGCCGCGCAGCCTGCCGGTCGTGCTCAGCAACGGTCTGCGGATCACGCTCTGCTTCTGAGAGCGCAGCGGTCCAGTTGACCAGCACGAAGGAGCTCGCTTCGGCACACGCCGAGGCGAGCTCCTTCTCTTTCAGCGCGCGGCCTTCTTCGTTCCGCGCGCGACGAGGCCGGTGCCGAGCAGGATCACCGCCGCGCCGAGCACGACGTCGATACCGATCGGCTCGCCGAGGAAGAGCGCGCCCCAGAAGATCGCGAACGCCGGGATGAGATAGGTCACGATCATCGAGCGCGTGGCGCCGACGCTGCGGATCAGGTGGAAGTAGAGGAGATAGGCCACCGTGGTGCTGAGCACGCCGAGCACCAGCGCCGCGAACCACGCGCGCGCGCTAGGCATCTCCGCCGGCCAGGTGAGGACGGCGGGCACGGCGAGGAGCAGGCACGAGCCGAGGAGGCTGCCCACGGTGATCGCGAGCGGCTCGACGCCGTGGAGCCAGCGCTTCGTGAGGTGTGCGGCGAGCGCGTAGAGGAACGCCGCGCTGAACCCCGCGGCGATGGCGAGCGCCGGAGCGCCGAAGGAGAGCTTGTGGCCGACCAGCGCCACGACGCCGGCGAAGCCGATCAGCAAGCCGAGCGCGCGAGAGGGAGCGAGCCGCTCGCCGAAGCAGAGGGCGCCGAGCAGGGCGCCGAAGAGCGGAACCGTAGCGTTCAGGACCGCGGCGAAGCCGGCGGTGATCGAGAGGGTGGCGTAGGCGAAGAGGCAGAAGGGGATCGCGGAGTTGATCGCGCCGACGGCGCTCAACGCGCGGAAGTGCTGCCAAACCGGCGCGAAGCCGCCACGCAGCGCGAGCACACCCACAGCACAGACCGCCGCGACCGCGATGCGCACTCCGATCAGGGGAATGGGCCCGAATTCCGGCGCTGCGACGCGGAGAAACGGATAGGAGCCGCCCCAGATCGCCCCCAAGAGCAACAAGAGGCCAAGATCGAGGGCTTTCACGAAGGAGTGCTCGGGCGGTACCCAGGGGCGCAGAGGCTAGCCAACGAGCGCGGCGCACGCGAACAGCTTATGCAGATCGCGGGTAACGCAGAGTTGCCGAGCCGGATAGCTTTGGGGGGCTCGAGAGCTGTCTTCTCTCGCGCCCCTGTCCCCCACCATGGCGCCTCCCGCTCTGGTGGGCTCTCGTCGTTCCCTGAGACCAGCCGCCATGCGAACCACCGTCCTCTGGAGCCTCGGGCTCGCTTCCCTGCTCGGGATTGCCGCGCTCGCCCAAGGGCTCGCGCGCTCTTCCGCCCAGGAACAAGAGCCGAAGCTCGTGATCAGCCCCGACACCGGGGAAGTCCTGCCGAGCTCGAAGCCCAGCACCATGCTGCTCACCATCGGCATCGATGCGAGCGGCGTTCATCCGCTGCAGGCCGTCGCCAAGTCGGCGATGCCCTTCAAGAACCACCGCACCTGGGATCAGCAGCCCTTCCGCTTCACCGTGCGCGACACCGCTGGCCGCGAGCTCCTCTCCGGCGGCTTCGATCCCGCGCCGATGTGCCTCGATCCCAACCACGCCGGTCAGCCCCCTCACGGCGCAGGCGACTGGCTCACCGTGCACGAGACGCACACCAACGTACGCGTCCCCGACTACGGGTCGGCCTTCGGGTCGATCGAGTTCGCCGTCCGCGACGGCAACGGCTGGCGGCCCTTCGGGCGCACGGCTGCTTCCGAAATCCAAGTCGTTCGCTGAGCCCGAGGAGAACCCACCATGCAGCTACGCCACATCTTCGGCGCCGCAGCGGGGCTCTTCCTCGCCGCGACCGCCAATCAACTCCATGCGCAAACCGTCACCACCGTCGTGAACAACGGCCCCAGTGCCGAGCTCTACGACATGGTGATCCTGGGCGACGGCTATCGCTCGACCGAGCAGACGCGCTTCAACCAGGACGTCGCCGACATCGTCGCCTACTTCCAGAACCAGGCTTCGGTGTATCCGTACGGCGAGTACTTCCAGTGCTACAACGTGCACTCGGTCTTCCGCGCCTCCGTCGAGAGCGGCGCCGATGACCCGTGCGCCAATCCGCCCGTCACGCGCAACACCGTCTACGACGCCGAGTACTGCTGGGGCGGCACGCAGCGCTGCCTCTACATCCGCAACACCGCGCAGGCCGCGACCGACGCGGCGCTGGCGCCCGACACCGACGGCCGCGTGATCGTGCTGGTCAACGACACGCAATACGGTGGCTGCGCGTCGACCTACGCGGTCTCCTACAACGGCACCTCGATGGAAGAGGTGAACTGCCACGAGTGGGGCCACAGCTTCGGCCTCCTCGCCGACGAGTACGACTACGGCACCAGCGGTCCCTATGTCGGCGGCGAGCCCAGCGACATCAACTGCACCGCGAGCACCACGGGCAACGCCAAGTGGCCGCTCTGGGTCGGCGCGACCGGCCAGTACGGCACGGTAGGCGCCTATCCGGGCGCCTGCTACTACCCGCCGACGCCACTGCCCACGCTGTACCGCCCCGAGCTCAACTGCGAGATGCGCGAGCTCTCCCGGCGTTTCTGCACGATCTGCCGCGAGCAGATGATCAAGCGCTTCCACCAGGAAGTAGACATGATCAACAACCCGTTCCGCTCACCGGGGGGAAGCGTCGCGCAGCACTCGACGGTCATCTTCGGCTTCGCGAATCGCATCTCGAACCGACCGCACACGATCCAGTGGAGGATCGACGGAGGCTCCTTCTTCACCGGCACGACGAGCTTCTACTGGAACGTCGGCGCGGCGACCGTGGGAAACCACACCATCACCGTGCGGCTCACCGATACGAGCCCGGATGTACGCAATGACCCCGGCAACCTGCTGCGCCACGAGTTCTCCTGGACCGTGAACGTGACCAGCGGATCGCTCCTCCCGAGCTGCTCGGTCGAAGAGGTGCTGCCGTCGACGCTCGATGGCGTCGAGGGCAACAGCTCGACCGCGTTCCCCTTCGCCCGCACCGGTGAGATGCGCCTGATGATGGCCTACGGCCCGACCGCCCTCGGCGTGAGCGGCCCGACGCGCTTCGATGGCATCGCGTTCCGGCCGAACGGTGGCACTGCGAGCCTGGCGGCCGCCAGCTACCGGCTGCAGGCCTACGTCTCCACCAGCCGCAATCCCGCGACGAACCTGAGCCGGACCTTCGAATCCAACCACGGGTCGGATCGCGCTCTGCTCTTCAACGGCACGGTCGCGACCGCGGCTCGAACGCTCGGGACCTCGCCCAGCGAGTTCGTGCTCGAGATTCCGTTCTCCCGGCCCTTCGAATGGGATCCCAGCTACGGTCCGCTGCTGGTCGATCTGCGCTTGATCAGCTCGTCGGGGATCGCCGCTTCGGCTTGGGATGGCCCCATCTCGAACGGCGACGACATCGGACGCATCGCTCACCAGTCCGACTACACGGCCACGTCGGCGGACTTCCCGGCGACGGGAACGCAGAACTTCGCGCTGACGATGAGCCTCTGCGAAGAATGCGAAGTGGGTCCGGACGCCTACACCGATGTGGAGGCCGGCAGCTCCAGCGGCTACCCGTTCAACATCGGTCCGAACCGCACGCTGATGGCCTACGATCGCTCGCTCTTCGAGAGCGACTTCGCCGGCCGTCATCGCATCACGAAGATCGCCTTCCGCCCCGACAACGGGAACGCGATGGCGGCCTTCTCGCTGGGCATGACCGTCGACATGTCGACGGGCGTGACTGCGGCGAACGCGCTGAGCTCGACCTTCGCGAGTAATCACGGCGCGGACAAGACGCGCGTCTGGAACGGCCGTCTCGACGTGCCGGCACAGCCGGCCTCGTCGAATCCGGCCGGCTTCGGGGTCGAGATCCCGCTGCAGACGCCCTTCGAGTACGACCCGGCCGCCGGACCGCTGGTGGTCGAGTTCATCGTGACGCAGGGCAGCGGGTCGCCGGGCACGAACTTCGACGGGCCGTTCAACACGGGCGAGCTCATCGGTCGCGTGTTCACCGGTTCTCCCACGGCGACGACCGGGGGAGCTGCGCAGAACTTCGGCCTCGTGATGTGCGTGGTGTCGGAGCCTTGCCCGACGCTGCCCGCGGCTCAGGACCGAGCGTTCGGCAATGCGACCTCGGCCTTCCCGTGGGCGTCGGCGGGTCCGATGCGGGCGATGTACGCCTATGACGAGACCTCGGTCGCTACGACGAAGCCGATCACCATCCAGCACCTGCGCTGGAGGCCGACCAGTGGAACGACGTCCATCGGACCGGTCAGCTACGACGTGCGGATCGACATGTCGACCTCCGCTCTCGCGAGCGCGAGCGCGATCACGACGACCTTCGCCACCAATCACGGCTCGAACGTGAGCACCGTGTTCAACGGCACGGTGAGCATCCCCTACACGGCGCTGAGCGCGAACCCGCGCGACTTCCCGCTCTCGATCAAGCTGGACGCGCCGTTCTACTGGAATCCGGCGTCGGGTCCGCTGATCGTCGATATCCGCTCGAACGGCATCATCGGCGGAGCGAACAGCGCGCAGTTCGATGGGTTCAATGGTCCGGCGACCTATCGCGTCGTCCACCAGTCGAACCGCAACGCCACCGTGGCCGACTTCGGTCCGCAGAGCTTCGGCTTGACGATCTCGCTCTGTGGCGAGGACTGCAACGGCACCGCGGTGAACTACGGCGCGGCTTGCGCCGGTTCGGCCGGAACGTCGATCAACTCGACGCTCGGCCTGCCGCAGATCCCGAACCCGACCTTCGGGTTCCGGCTGCGCAATGCGCCGGCGAGCCAGCCGGCCGCGCTCTGGCTCGGCTTCGCCCAGACCTCGATCGATCTGACGGGCCTCGGCGCCAACAACTGCTTCCTGCTGAACTCGCTCAACCTCGCGTCCGTGACGACGGCGACGAACGGCAGCGGCATCGCGACCTACAACGCGCCGATCCCGAACGATCCGCTGCTGAACGGCGGGATCTTCTACTCGCAGTGGGTCGCCATCGACCCGGGTGCGCCGCGTCCGCTCCCGGTCATCACCAGCGACGGGCAGCGCATCACGCTCTGCTTCTGAGCCACGGGGCTCCCAGCTGCATGCCGCTCGCGCACGCTCAGTGCGCGAGCGGCATGCTCGTTTCCGTGAGCTCGATCTTGCGCCAAGCACCGCTCGCGAAGCGCCAGCCGAGGGCGATCGAGAGCAGCGCGAGATAGAGCGCGAGCCAGAGCAGCGTGCCGACCTCCCCGAAGCCGAGGAAGCGCACGCAGAGGTACGACCCGGGGAAGAAGAACCCCCACGCGATCGCGAGGCGCGCCCACATCGGGAACTGCGTGTCACCGGTCGCGCGCAGCGCCTCCGAGAGAGACATCGCCGAGGCGTCGAAGAGCTGCCACGCGCAAGAGAGCTGCAGCATGCGGACGCCAAGGGTCAACAGCTCCGGATCCGCGGCCTCGCCCGCGGACTCGAGCATGAGGTGGAGCAGGAGCTCGGGCACGAGCAGGTACGCGAGCCCGACCGCGCCCTGCCAGCTCATCACCGTGGCCAGCGTGATCAGGAAGGCGCGCGGCACGTCGTCCTTGCGCCCTGCGCCGATCGCCTGCCCGACGAGGATCGCGCCGGCGCTCGAGATGCCGAAGGCCGGCATGAACGAAGCGGAGTTCAGCGCGATCACGACGCCGAACGCGGCGAGAGCCGTCGTGCCGAGGTAGCCGACGACGAGGTTCTGGAACAGCAGGAAGGCCAGGAACTCGAACGACCAGTTGATACCGTTCGGCAAGCCGAAGCGCAGCAGGCGCGAGAACTCGGTGCGCGAGAGCGAACGGCCCGTGCTCCCCGCCTGCCGCGACTCGCGCAAGAAGAGCGCGAAGATGCACGCGAACGCGATCGTCGTCGCGAGCGTGCTCGCGAGCGCGGCCCCGGCGACGCCGAGGCGCGGGCAGCCGAGGTTCCCGTAGATGAGGAGCCAGTTCAGCGCGACGTTGAGGCCCATCGCGAGCAGGTTCGTGCGCATCTGGATGCGCGTGCGCCCGAGCCCACCGAAGTAGGAGCCGAGCGCCTCGATGCCGATCGCGGGGCCCGCGCAGAGCAAGCGCAGCAAGAGGTACTGCGTCATCGCCTCCTGCACGCCGAGGCTGAAGCCGAGGAGGCCGACGACGAAGCCGATCAACGGCAGCGTCGCGAGTGCTACGAGCTCGGTCAGCGCGGCGAGGATGAGACCGTACCAGCCAAAGCGCCTGGCCCCCGCGAAGTCGCCCTTCCCGAAGAGCTGGGCCGCGAAGCTGCCGACGAGGAAGACCATCCCCATCGGCAGGATCATCACCAGGAAGGCGTTCAGCCCGCCGGTGGTGGTCGCGGCGATCGCGTCCTCACCGAGGGGCGCCACCATCGCGGCGTCCGAGAGCGTGATCACCGTCTGCGAAAGACGCGAGATCACCACCGGCCACGCAAGGGTGAGCAGCGCCTTCAGCGAGATGGGCGTGAACGAGGCGGGAGCCTGCACGAGGGAACTCTCCTACCACTGTACAGAAAAGGTGCCTGGCACCTTTACTGTGCAACGGGGTCAGTGGGAGGCGCGCCAGAGCATCCAGGCGCCCATGCCCAGGAAGGCGAGGCCGCCGGCGAGATCGAGCGTGCGCTGCGAGAGGACGTGGCTCAGCGCGGAGCCGAGGGCGGCGCCGAGAGCGGCGGAGAGGACGAGGGCTAAGGCGGCGCCGAGGAAGACGGACCAGGGCTGCTTGGTGCTGCCCGCGAGCAAGAGCGTCGCGAGCTGGGTCTTGTCTCCGAGCTCGGCCAGGAAGACGGTGACGAACGCGGAGAAGAGGACGGAGGCGGTCATGCGGAGGAGAGCAGGGTGGCCAGGCGCTCGCGGAGCCGCGCGCGCAGGGGTTCGTCGACGACGAGAGAGCGGGAAGGGCGCTGCGGAGCGGACCAGATCGGAGAAGGGAAGTGCGCGTCGTCCTTCCAGCGCGGGACGACGTGCCAGTGTACGTGGGGCACGACGTTGCCGAGGCTCGCGAGATTCAGCTTCTCGGGGTCGAGGAGCTCGCGCAGCACGAGCTCGGCCGCGAAGACGCGCTCCATCAAGCGGGTGCGCTCACCGACGGGCAGGTCGCTCATCTCGCGCACATGGCGCGCGTGGATGACGCGCAGGAGCAGCGGGTGATGCTCCTCGCGTGCGAGCACGATGCGGCAGAGCTCATCGCGCCAGAGAACTTCACCGCCGTCGCTCGTGCAGAAGACGCAGGGCACGCTCATCGCGCCGCACTCGTCGCGAGGCCGTCGCGACCGCTCGCCTTCACACCGTACATCAGCGCATCGGCGCGGGCGAGCAGACCGCGCGCGTCCTGCGCGTCACCCGGGAAGCCGCAGAGACCGTAGGAGGCCGTGAGGCGGATCTCCGCACCGGACTCGCGGCGGAAGACGTGCGCCTTCACCGCTTCACGCAACGCGCCGGCGTAGCGCGCGGCGGAGTCGAGGTCGTGCGCCGGGAGCAAGATCACGAACTCGTCTCCGCCATAGCGCACGCCCGAAGCGCGGGGCGGCAGGGTCGGCGCGATGAGATCGCCGAGCTCGCGCAGGACCGCGCTGCCCTCGAGGTGGCCGTGGCGGTCGTTCACGCTCTTGAAGCGATCGAGGTCGAAGAGCACGAGCGAGAAGGGCTCGTTCGCCTCCCGGGCGGCTTCGATCGCCTGCGGCAGCACGCGGTGCAGGTAGCGCGCGTTGCGGAGCACCGTCACGTCGTCCTTCAGGCTGAGCTCGCGCAGCTCGGCGACGTGGTGCGCGTTCTCGAGCGCGATCGCCGCGAAGTCGGCGAAGGTCTGCAGCAAGCGCAGATCGATGGCATCGAAGCGCCGCGCGCGCTCGAAGTTCACGAGCTCGATCACCCCGCGCACTTCGTCGCGGCAGATCATCGGCACGCAGACGACGGAGCGCGTGCGGAAGCGCGTGAGGGCGTCGGCGCGCGAGGACCAGCGCGGGTCTTGCTCGACATCGACGATCAGCAGCGGCTCACCGCTCTCGGCGACGCTGCCCGCGATGCCCTCGCCGCGGCCGAGGCGCAAGCCGCGCAGCTTCTCCGCGCCGGTTCCCTCCGCGATCGCGAACTCGAGCTCGCCGCTCCGCTCGTCGCGCAGGAGCAAGGACCAGTTCCCGGGCCGGAGGATGCGGCGCACCTGCTCCAGGATCTGCTCCAGGACGCGCTGGGGCTCCAAGCTCGAGGTCAGCGCCTTCGCGACGTCTTGATAGACCTCGAGCTCCACCAGGCGGCGGCGCAGGCGGTCCATCTCGTCGGGCTCGAGCGAATTCGGCGCGGGCGAGGCGGGGTGAGTCTCTGACACGGAGCGCGTCTCGGCGGCAGCGGATGGCGCAGAACGCAAGCGGTCGCCCGCCAGCACAGGAGGGCACCCACCCAGTCTGTCAGGCGACGAACGCAGCGGCAAATCGGCCCTCGATCTCCGCACTCCGATCCTTTCTCGACACTCGCGACGCAAGCAGACCCGCGCCTCGTATAGTGCGGAAACCCGCAGCTCGCTCCTGCCCCGTCCCACCCCTGCATCGCGACCTCGGGCGACATCGCTACATCTCCAGGAGTCCCTCCATGCACGTACGCTCTCTCGCAGGGCTGACTGCCGTTCTTTGCCTCGGTGGCATCGGCGCGGCTCAGTCCTCTCTCTTCGTTCCCACCGGCGCCGGCGCCACCGAAGGTCCGTCTTCCACGGGTTGGCCGTGGAACCTCAACGCCTCCGCCGTGCGCATCCAGTACATCTACGACTCGACCCACTTCACCGGCCAGGGGGTCGCCTTCCCGATCCTGATCACCGGTGCTCGCTGGCGAGCCAACGCCACCACCTCCACGTGGGCGGGCACGACGTACAGCAACGTCGAGGTCAGCGCCTCGACCTCGGCCGTCAACTACACGGCCGCGACGGCGACCTTCGCCAGCAACCGCGGCGGCGACTTCGCGCAGGTCTACAACGGCAGCGTGAACTTCGTCGGCGGAACGGGCAACGGCACCGGCGTGATCGGCCCGAACGTCGTCGACGTGAGCTTCGGCTCGCCCTTCCTCTACGATCCGACCAGCGGCAATGACTTCCTGACGGAGGTTTCCTTCGCCGCCAACTCGTGGAGCGGCGGCGGGACGACGGCGCTCGATGCCGTCACCACCAATTCGCTCGCGACGCGCGTCTACAACATCACGAGCAACACGTCGCTCACCGGCACCGTGCAGCAGAACGTCGGCCTCGTGATGGAGCTCCTCTACAACCCGGCGAGCGGCCTCTACGCCAACTTCAACGCGACGCCCACCAGCGGCGCGACGCCGCTCAACGTGAACTTCACCGACGCGACCTTCACCAGCGATCCGGGCGGTATCACGAGCTGGGCTTGGGACCTGAACGGCGACAACATCGTCGACAGCAACGCCCAGAACCCGAGCTTCACCTACACGGTCTGCGGCCCCTACAACGTGACGCTCACCGTCACCGACTCGCAGCACCCGAGCTCGACGCTCACGAAGAGCAACTTCATCTTCGCCGATCCGCAGCTCGTCGTGACGGCGAACTTCGCGGCGAGCGCCAACGCCGGCGCAGCTCCGTTCACGGTGAACTTCACGGACACCTCCGCGGGCAACCCGACGGCGTGGTCCTGGGACTTCAACGGCGACTCGATCATCGACTCGACCGTGCAGAACCCGAGCTTCACCTACAACACGCCGGGCTTCTACAACGTCACGCTGAATGCGGCGAACGCCTGCTTCACCGACGGCGAGACGAAGACCAACTTCATCCAAGTCCTCGGCGCCACTCAGAACACGGTCTCGGCGGACAAGCTCGAGTACCAGTTCAACGAAGTCCGTGGGAACACGGTGGCGAACGTGGCGAGCACCACGCTCTATCCCGCGACCGGCTCCATGGCGAATTCGGTCTGGCAGCGCGATCCCAACCGCCCGCTGTTCAAGGGCAATGAAGCCGGCTTCGGCTGCATGTCGTACTCGGCCACGAACGCGAATTGGGTGAACGCCGGCTCCACGTTCAGCCACACCGGCAGCTTGACGGTGATGTGGTGGGCGCGCCGCGACCCTCTCTCCACGACGACCAGCCCGTTCGGCTACTTCTTCGGCGATGGCAGCTTCCGCTGCTTCATGGGCTCGGCCGGTATCCTCTTCGGCGGCGGCACGGGGACGCCCCTCAGCGCTACGCTGACGGCGAACTTCTCGGGCCACCTGCAGCAAGGCGCCTGGCACCACTACGCGGTGGTGATCGATGACGCCGCGGGCTTCAACACGATCTACGAGGACGGTGTCCCGCACGCGGGCCGCAGTTACGCGGCTGGGACGTACACCTACACCGGCACGACCGGCTTCGCGGTGGGCGCCATCAGCGCCGCCTCCGGCGGCAGCCGCGCCTCGTTGCACTACGACATGGACGACTTCCGCATGTACAGCCGCGCGCTGACGCAGACGGAGATCCAGAACGCGCTCGTCCACGAGAACCCGACCGGCGCGCTGATGGAAGACGGCTGCACGGACTCCAACAGCTTCACGCCGCGCTTGACGGCCGTGGGCGCGCCGCAGATCGGCAACCTCAACTTCGGCCTCCTCGCGAGCGGGCTCGAGCCCGGGCGTCCGACCGCGGTCTACGTCGGCCTCAGCGCCAGCCTCGGAGGTTTCCTGCCGTTCGATCTCTCGGGCACGGGCATCTTCGGCCCTGGCTGCCGCCTGCTCGTCTCGCCGGACATCATCCTGAACTTCGGCAGCGGCGGCGGCTCGGTCTTCTTGCCGGCGCCGATTCCGATCGATCCCACCCTCCAGGGCGGCCACACCTACAACCAGCTCCTCTCGCTGGGCTCGGGTCCGCTCTCCGCGGTGAGCAACGCGATCGACACGCAGATGCAGTTCTGATCGTCGCCTCGCTCGGAGCGCTGTCTGCAGCGCACCGTTCGCGCGGAGCCGGCGTCGCCCTCGGGGCGGCGCCGGCTCCGCGCCTGTTCACACGCTTCTCGCGGAACCCATGTATTCCGGGGCGCGTCTCGCGCATAGGCTGTTCTCCCCCACTGGCCCGCTTCCCCCACGCGGCTGCGACCCTCCATGCACAAAGTCCTGCAGGCGCTCGTCGGCACTCTCGTCTGCGCCTTCTTCGGCGAACCTGCGCCGGCGCAGACATGTCTTCGCACCCTCTTCGCGAGCGACAACGGGCTCGGCCCGGACTCCTCGCTCTTCCTCGACGTGACGGTGACGAACACCGTCATCGTGACCCAGCTCGAGATGAACTTCGCCGGAGTCGCCGGCGCCCCCTGCGGCCTCGAAGTGTGGACCACGCCGACGACCTACATCGGCAAGACGACGAATCAAGCGCTGTGGACGCAGGTCAGCTCGCATCGCGAGGGCGTCCTCACGGCGGGTCAGGATCTACCGACCGTGGTTCCGCTCGAGACGAGCTTCGTGATCCGACCCGGTAGCCATGGCCTCTGCGTGGTCTATCGCGGCGCGGGCAGCGCCTACACGAACGGCAACTTCAGCAATCAGTCGTACTCCGACCCTTCCTTGTCGCTGGCTCTCGGCACCGCGCAAGCGGGCTACTTCAGCGGAGCTTCGATCGGCAATCGCGTTTGGAACGGCGCGCTCTGCTACCTGCAGGGCACGATCCTGTACGCCGACTTCAACGCCATAGCGAAGCGCGGGGCCTCTCCGCTCAGCGTCGCCTTCGCCGATCGCAGCTTCACCGATGATCCCCGGGGCATCGCGACCTGGGCCTGGGACTTCGATGGCAACGGCGTCGTCGACTCGAACGCGCAGAATCCGACCTACGTCTACACACGCTGCGGGCGCTACGACGTGCGCCTCAGCGTCACCGATACGCAGCACGCTCCCTCCACGCGCACGAAGCAGGGCTTCATCGTCGTCGATCCGGCGCGCGAGGTGCAGGCGGAGTTCTCGAGCTCGATCACGATCGGGCAGGTCCCCTTCACGGTGGCGTTCCAAGACCTCTCGACGGGCTCGCCCAATCTCTGGCGCTGGGACCTCGACGGCAACGGCACCAACGACTCCACGCTGCAGAACCCGCTCTTCCAGTACACGACTCCGGGCGTCTACGCGGTGAGCCTGAACGTCGGCAATGGTTGCTTCTCGGACACCGTCAGGAAGACGGCCTACATACGTGCCGTGCCGCGCGGCGTGAATCGACCTCCCGATGTCCTCGGCTATCCGCTGAACGAGGTGCGCGGAACACGCGCCGCGAACATCGGCACGCTCGCCGGCTTCCCGCGCTTCGGCGCGCTGCCCAACGCCGACTGGCAAGGCGATCCCGGTCCTGGCCGCGACCTCTTCGACGCCAACGAGCTTGGCTTCGGCTGCCTTGCGCAAACCTCGAGCGGCTCACCCAGCCGCAATTGGATCGACTGCGGCGGCCAGTTGGGCGTCGCCGCCGGCAGGAGCCTCTCGATCACCTGGTGGGCTCTCCGCGATCCCGCCTCGATCGGGAACGCACCCACGGGCTCCTTCTTCGGCGATGGCTCGTTCCGCTGCTTCGTCGCGAGCCCCGGCATCGGCTTCAGCGGCGGCTCGAGCTCCGCGCTCGCGACCACCAACACCGCGAACTTCCAGGGGCATCTGCGCCGCGGCACCTGGAACCACTACGCCGTCGTCATCGACAACGCCGCCGGGCTCTGCACGCTCTACGAGAACGGCCTGGCTCAATCCAACCCGACGAGCTTCACGCCGGGCTCGTATGTGTACGTGCCAGGCGAGAACTTCGCGGTGGGCGCCTTCAGCACGACGGGCAGCAACCCGGCGAGCGTGCACTACCGCATCGACGACTTGCGAGTGTACTCGTGGGCGCTCAGCCTCAGCGATCTCCTCGCCTGCCAGGAAGCCGAAGTCGCGAGCAGCACCTCGTTCGATGTCGGCTGCGCGGGTCCCGCGAGCCAGCCGAACCTCGCGGCAGCGCAGCGCCCGGTGATCCCGAATTCGACCTTCTCGCTCCTCGCGACGAACCTGGAGCCGAGTCGGCCCGCGACTCTGGCGATCGGCACCCAAGCCTCGGTCTCGGGAGTGCTGCCGATCGACGTGAGCGCGATCCTCGGGAACGGCTGTGAGCTCGGCGTTCTGCCCGAGCTCTCCTTCGCGTTTCCCACGGGCAATGGTTCGGTCTCCCTGCGCATCCCGCTGCCGTTGGATCCACAGCTGAACGGCTACCACTCGTACGCGCAGGTCGTCGTACTGGGCACACGGGGCGCGCTCTCGAATGCGATCGATGTCCACATGCAGATCGACTGAGGATCGGAGCGGCGCTCGAGCGCGTCGATGAGCACGACCGCCTCCGACGAGGAGCACGAACGCGAGCGCTTCGAGCAGGAGCTCCGGATCGCGGCCGGTCCGCTCGCCGCCGAGCTCGAGCTCGTGCATCTCGCGCGGATCGACTCCACCAACTCCTTCGCGCTCGATCGCGAGCAGCGCCAGGAGAGCACGCGCGCCCTGCTCGTCGTCGCCGATGAGCAGAGCGCTGGACGCGGACAGCACGGCCGGAGCTGGTTCGCCTCTCGTGGAAGCTCGCTCGCGCTGAGCTACGTTCCAAGGCCGGCGCAGCGCGAGCTCGCCGCTCCCTGCCTGTCGATGAGCGCGGCCGTCGCCGCGCGCGAGGTCCTCGCGCGCGTGCTGCCGCGTCCCCCGCGCCTCAAGTGGCCGAACGACCTCCTCGTCGAGGGGCGGAAGCTCGCGGGGATCCTCGTCGAGTGCCGCACCTTCGGGACGCGCCGCATCGGCCCCGTGCTCGGGATCGGGATCAACCTCGGCGTCGCGCGCGAGGAGTTCCCTCCGGAGCTCCGGGAGCTCGCGACTTCGATCGCGCTCGCGGGCGGTGCCGCACCTGCGCGCGGGCCCCTCGCAGGCGCTCTGGCCCTCGAATTCGAGCGCTGGCTCGAGCGCGCGCGGATCGCCGAGGCCCGCGAACTGACAGCAGCCTATCTCGACGGCCTCGAGCTCCGCGGGCGCCGCGTCGCCGTCGCGACCTCCGCCGGAACGAGGCGCGGCGTATGTCTCGGCCTCGACCTCGAACGCGGCCTGCACCTGCGCGATGGCGCCGAAGATCTCTGCGTGCCCCTGCCTCAAATCGCGGCGCTCCGCGACGAAGCCTCCGAGTCCGGATCGAGCGGCGCCTGAGAAGGCGAGAACCAACGCGCCGAGCCGGCGTCGGAGCCCGCGCCCCGCCGGAAACCGAACCGGAACTCTGTCATGTCCACCAAGCTCTCGCTCTGCGCCTCGCTCTCGCTCCTCGCCTCCGCCGCCTTCGCAGGCGCTAATCCACAGGAGATCCCCCCCGATGTCCGGCGGATCGGACCCCATCGCGGTCCGGTGTTCCTCGAGAAGGAGCAGGTCCGCGTCGAGATCCGCGAGGGCCTGGCCACGACGAACGTGAGCCAGACCTATCGCAGCAGCTCGCACATCCAGGAAGAGCACACCTTCCTCTTCCCGCTGCCCGCCGACGCCGCGGTCACGAACTTCCAGCTCACGATGAACGGGAAGCCCGTCGCCGGCGAGGTGCTCGACACGCAGAAGGCGCGTGAGATCTATGAAGGGATCGTGCGAGCCGCGCGCGATCCGGGCCTACTCGAGCTCGTGGGGACGCAGCTCCTGCGCGCGCGCATCTTCCCGGTCCCGCCGCAGGGCACGATGGAGATCGGGCTCGCCTACTCCGCCCCGTGCGGCTTGCTCGGCGGCATCCGCACCTACACCTATCCGCTGCGCCGCCAAGCCCTGCTCTCGCGCCCGGTGCAGAGCCTCGTCGTCAGCGCCGAGATCCACGCGCGCGGCGGCTTGAAGGCGATCTTCTCCCCGACGCACGCGATCGATGTGGCCCGCCGGAGCGAGGTCGAGGCCAAGGCGAGCTTCGAAGTCGGCCAGGTCATTCCCGATCGCGACTTCGACCTCTACTACTCGGAGCAATCGGGCCTGCTCGGCCTCACCGCGCTCTGCGACAAGAGCGCAGCGAAAGACGGCACCTTCGCGCTCTTCCTCGCGCCGGCTTTCGCCGCCGAAGGACGCGCCGAGCCGAAGGACGTGGCGTTCGTCTTCGATACCTCGGGCTCGATGGCGGGACCGAAGATGGAGCAGGCGAGGGCGGCGCTGAAGACCTGCTTGGAGCGCCTCGGTCCGGAGGACCGCTTCGTGCTGATCCCGTTCTCCACGGAAGCGCGCCCGCATGCGAGCGCGCTGGTCGCGAACGACGCGGCCGCGAAGGCGCAAGCGCTGCAAGTCATCGCCGAGCTGCAAGCGCGCGGCGGCACCAACATCGACGAAGCGCTCGCCGCGGCTCTGTCCCTCAAGCCCGCCGACGCGAAGCGTCCGTATCAAGTGCTCTTCCTCACCGATGGTCTCCCGACGGTCGGCGTCACCGACGGCGCGGCGATCGCGAGTGCGGTGCGTCAGCGCAACAGCGCCGGCACGCGCATCTTCGCCTTCGGCGTCGGCGACGACGTGAACACGCAGCTCCTCGATACGCTGGCGCAAGACACGCGCGCCTCGCGCGAATACGTGCGGCCGAACGAAGACCTGGAGCTCAAGGTCACCGCGCTCTTCGATCGCGTCGCTTCACCCGTCGCGACGCAGCTCGCGTTGAGCTTCGATGCGCTCGAGACCTACGATGTGTATCCGCGCACCCTGCCGGATCTCTTCTACGGCTCGCAGCTCCTCGTCGTCGGTCGCTACAAGCAAGGCGGGCGGAAGGCCGTGCGCTTGAAGGGCCTCGTGCGCGGCGAGCCGAAGGAGTGGGTCTTCGAAGCGGAGTTCCCGGCACAGGAGCAAGCGCGAGCGGAGATCACCGACTGGTGGGCTTCGCGAAAGATCGGCTATCTCCTCGATCAGATCCGCCTGCAGGGTCAGAACCAGGAGCTCATCGACGAGGTCGTGCGGCTCGGCAAAGAGCACGGCATCGTGACGCCGTACACCTCGTTCCTCGTCGTCGAGGAGACCGAGCGCCTGGCGCAGGCGCGCGGCGTACCTGCGCGACGGTGGGCGGATGGCGGCGAAGGCTTCCTCCTGCGCGGCGGAATCGGAGCCACGCCTGCCGGTGATCCCGCGCCCGACGCGGCCTCGGCATCGGCCTCCGTCGATGCGCTGAAAGACATGCAAGAGCTAGAGCGCGCCAAGAGCGCCGACAGCATGCACCGACTCGCGACCCTGAGCGTGCGCGTGGCCGGAGCCGAAGCGGTCCAAGAGAGCCTGGACCTCGGACGCCTCCGCGATGGCCGCGGTCTCGTCGGTGGCGGCGGCCTGGGCAAGAACGGCGCCGACAATCCCTTCGTGCGCCGCATCGAAGGGCGCGTCTTCCACCTGATCGACGGAGCCTGGACGGACTCGAGCTTCAAGGCCGAGGACCGCGCGCAGATCCGCCGGATCGTGTTCCTCTCCGACGAGTACTTCGCGCTCCTGAAGTCCGATCCCAAGGTCGCGCGCATCCTGGCGCTCGGGCCGCGGGTCGTGCTGAAGGTCGGCGCGAGCTTCACCGAGATCGTCGAGAGCTGAGGACGCGGATATCGAGGGAGCAGTGAGCGGCCAGGCGCGGGGGCGCGAGCCCTCCCGCGCCTGGCTGCCCTTCTGCCGGGGCGAGAGGCAACGACGCGCGAGGGGCGAGGTCGCGCGGGCCCTTGGGGAGAGCTCCCGACCCGCGCTATGCGCCGGAGGGGCAAGAAGGAAACCGCATTTACGAACTCTACCCACTTGCATGGCTACCCCGCCGATCTAGGGTGGGTTCTCTCGGGAATGGCCACCAGGCCCACCTCCGGACTCGATCCGACAGGCTGGCGCTTATCGAGCGTGCCTTCCCTTCCTTCCCTTCGGAGTCCCCGCCCATGCGATTCCTTCTTCCCGTCGCCCTGCTAGCGCTCTCGTTGCCAAGCGCTCTCCAAGCCCAGTCCCCGCTCTGCACACCCATCGCACCTCCTTGGGCCTCGAACAACGGAGGTACCGCCGGCGGTGTCGTATTGTTCGATCTCAACGTGACCAGCGCGGTGCGCATCGTAGGCTTCGACTGCAACGCGTCGACTGCCAATGCCAACGTCTCGATGGAGGTCTACGTCAAGTCGGGAAGCTACGTCGGTTCGCAAACCGTTCCTGGCGCGTGGACTCTCCGAGGTGCTGGCGGTCCCGTCACGTCTGCAGCTCTCAACCAACCGACCTCGTTCACGCTCGCGAGCCCCGTCATTCTGACTCCGGGTACCTACGGCGTCGGTGTACGCGTGATCGGTTCCGGGCAGCGCTACAACGGCACCGGCGCTGGAGTACAGGTGACGACGCCCCGCGCCGAGATGACGCTGACCTCCGGCGCCGCCGTCAGCGGCCTGTTCACCGGGTCCGTCTTCTCCTTCCGCAACTTCAACGGCTGCATCCACTACACGCCGGGGGTGGGCCTCTTCCCCAACTTCACCGCGACGCCGACCTCCGGCCCCTCGCCGCTGAACGTCCAGTTCACCGACACGACCTTCACCTCGGATCCAGGTGGAGTCACGAGCTGGGCGTGGGACTTCGACGGGGACAACGTCGTCGACTCGAATGCCCAGAGCCCGCTGACCACCTACAACACCTGCGGGCGCTACAGCGTCTCGCTGACGGTGACGGATACGTTGCATCCGCAGGCCACGATCACGAAGAACCAGCTCATCACGGTCGATCCGCAGCTCACCGTCGCGACGAGCTTCACCCTCACTCCGGCCGTCGGCCAGACGCCGCTGAACGTCACCTTCACCGACACGAGCACGGGCACTCCGACGGCTTGGGCCTGGGACTTCAACGGCGACAACGTCGTCGATTCGAATGTCCAGAATCCGTCGTTCACCTACACCGTGGCAGGCGTCTACAACGTGACGTTGACCGCATCGAACGCCTGCGGTTCGAGCACGCGCACCGTCAACGGCGCCGTCGCGTGCGTGGCCAACGATGAGTGCACGACCGCCATTCCCCTCGCGCTCGGCCTGAACGGGCCCTTCAACACGGCCGGCGCCACGACCTCCGCCCCGGCCTGGCCGTGCGCAGGCGGTGGCAGCGACCTCTGGTTCGTCTATAGCGCGAGCCAGAACTCCACCGTCGAGATCAACGCGTGCACGGGTGGCAACTACGACTCCGCCCTCCAGGCGCTCGTCGGAGCTTGCGGTGGCTCCCTCGTGTCCGTCACCTGCAACGACGACTCGTGCGGTCTGCTCTCGCGAATCACCTACCCCGCATGTCGGAACGCGCCGGTGCTGATTCGCCTCGGCGGTTTCAACGGAGCCCGCGGCATCTGCTCGCTCGAAGTGATCGAGACCCCCAACACCGGCGGCTCCTTCACCACGGTAGGCACGACCTGCGGCGGTCCCACCATGACGGCTTCGGGCATTCCCCAGCTCGGCGAGCAGGTCAACTACGTGATGAGCGGCAGCGTCGCGATCCCGTTCATCACCTTCGGCTTCAGTGCCATCAATGCTCCGCTGTGCACGGCCGGCTGCATCCTCGGTCCGAATCCCGAGTACGCGGCGTATGTCCGCTCTCTGAGCTACACGATTCCCTGCGATCAAGCCGCAGTTGGAGTCACGGTCTACTTGCAGGGTCTCGACATCGGCGCGTTCACGGGATGCGGGCCCATCGATCCGCTGCTCGTCGCCACGACCGAGACCATCGTGACGGTGATCGGCTGAGCCGCTTCGAAGCTGCTCCTTCGATCTCGACTTCGCGGGGCGCTGTCCAGATCTGGACAGCGCCCCGCGGCATGTGCAGCGCGATCGAGCGCCTGGCTCGTCTACTTCTTCGCGCCCGAGCTCGCCACCGCGACCGAGAGAGAGAAGAAGCTCGACGCCACCGCGATGATGGAGAGCGTCCCGATCCCGGGAGTCGGCGCCTTCTCGCTGCTGCAGGATCCCTGCGGCGCGGTCTTCGCGCTCTTCGCACTCGATCCGTCCGCGAGCGCCTGCTGAGCTCCCGCGGATCTGTGGGAGCTGCTTCCGAGTCTCCGGCGCCGCGAGCTCGGAGGCTCGAAAGCAGATCAGGGAATGGCGCTCACGCTGAGCCACGTGCGTCCGCTCGCGGGCACGCGCACGCGAACCCATGCATCGCCGCGCTCATCGACGGCGATGCGCTGCGGTGAACTCTCGCGCTCGCGCACCCAGGCGCTGCCGCGGAGCCCGGCGTAGTAGAGCGGTAAGCGCAGCTCGCGCTCGACCTCGACGAGCAGCGGGTTGTGGATCAGCGCGAACGCGCGCTCGCGTGCGCTCGGATCCGGATCCACCTGCACCATGTAGTCGAGGTCGCGACCATCGGCGCGGCGCACGTGCAGGAGATCGCTCTCCAGGATGCGCCGATGCTCGCGATACCAACGCACCCAACGCGCGACGAGCGCCTCGGTCTCCGGAGCATCGAAGAGCCGCGGCCCTCGCCAGCAAGCTTGCGCGCCGGTTCCGAAGTGGATCGCGAGCTGCGCTTCGTAGTCGGCGAGGTGCTCGCGCAGCGGCTCCAAGGTCGCGGCCGCTCCACCGCCGTGGTACTCGGTGAGCGGCACGAACATCCAGCCCGCGGTCTGCGGCTTCGCCCACGTGCCGTCGAAGAGGTTCTGGCGCGCGTGGAGCTGCTGCTCGGCGCGTGGCAGCGACCAGTTCGTCTCGCGGTAGCCCATGCCGGTCTTCGAGCCGCCGCAGAGGAAGTAGAAGTCGGGTTGGTTCACGTAGATGCCGCGCTCGCGACACCAGCGGTAGAGCGCGCGCGAGCGCTCCCACTGACGCCATTGCGAATCGGCGAGCCCGCGATGGCCGGGATGCTCGTTGGATGCGCAGGCATCGCCCGGATATGGCCCGTCGTGCTCGAGCAGGTCGAGGCCGGTCTCCTCGAGGAAGCTCGTGAGCTTGCGGTAGTAGTCCTCGCCCCAGCGGCTGCCGAAGCAGGGCGCGTTGCCGAAGCGCGTGCCACCGGTCTTCCCCGTGCGCGGGTTCACGCAATCGTTCGCGTCGTCGATGCGCCGCGAGGAGAAGAGCGAGTAGGCCCCCACCTGCAAGCCGCGCGCGTGGGCGTACTCCACGTCCTCGCGGATGCGCGCGCGATACGCGGGATCCTCGCTCTCCGCGTCGAGCCCGCTGCCGAAGGTGTAGATCAGCATCTCGAAGCCGACGGCGGCGCACTGATCGACGGCGAGGCGGAACGCGTCGCGCTCGGCGCTGCGCACGTGCATCATCAGCGGGTTCTCGGTGCACCAAGGTGCCAGCGCGCGCAGCGCGCGGCGCAGCGCGAGACCGCGGCGTTCGCGCTCGGTCGAATCGTGCACCACGATCCAGGTGCGGAAGCTCTCGAAGCGCTGCCCCGCAGCGATCGCAACGCCGGGACCGAGCGGCGGCTCGCAGCGCAGCAAGCACGGCGTCTCGCGCGGATAGTGCACCTGCGTCTCGTAGCGCGGGTCGGGCAGGAAGCGCGCGACGCGATTCGCCGTGCGGTGATCCATGCCCGCGAAGGCGTAGTCGGAGAGCACTTCGAAGTTCGGCTCGAGCCACGCGGCGCTGCGCTCGTCGACCGCGGACTCGGGCTCGACGAAGGCGAGGATCTCGCTGGTCAGGCGGCCGAGCTCGAGCGGTTGCGCGGAAGCGTTCTCGATCTCGATCCACTTCGCGCAGAGGGGCAGGCCGTCGTAGAGCTCGTGATGCACGAGCACGCGCAGCGCCGGCTCCGCGCTCGCGAACACGAGGACGAGCTCGACGCCCGGAGGCGGCCAGGCCAGCTCGCGCGCGTGCCGCGTGCGCTTCCACGCGAACGGCGCGCGCGTGGGACCGATGCGCAGATCGACGAGGCGCAGCGCGCTCTCGTCGAGCGCCAAGCGCGCGAGCTCCGCGGGCGAGAGGAACGCGCGGTTGCGCTGCTCGCCGAGTCCGCCGACCTTCACGACGGCGCCGTCGATCTCGAGCTCGGCTTCGGGCGCGACCGCGCGCACGAGCTCCTCGCCGCTGCCGAGATGCCGCAGCGAGATCGTCGCGGCGTTCGGCGCGAGACGGATCGCGCGGCGCACGATGCCGTTCTCGAGCACCACGGTCGGAGGCTCCTCGATACGAGTGACCGTCGCCGTGCTGCCCCGCGCGTCCAGCATCCAGTCCGTGCGGCGCTGCAGCTCGCGGCCTTCGCTCGCGAGCGGCAGCTCCCGCCAGCGCGCGCGCCACGCGTCTTCGGCCTCGTCGAGAACGACACCACCCGGACCCTCGACGCCGCTCGACGAGGAGCGGAGGAGAGGGTCCGGGTGGCCAGGAAGCAGTTCCGCGAGCAGCGCGAGCGCGAGCGTCGGCGCGGCGGCGAGGGTCGGCGCGATCATGCGCTCGACACTACGGGAACCCGATCGTCATCTCCATCGCATCGGAGAACTCGAAGCCGAGCGGCGAGGGGCTCGGGACGAAGGCCCACTGCAGGTAGAAGGACGATCCGACCGCGAGCGCCGCACCGGGCGGGATCGGCAGAGGGAAGCCCGCCGTCGCGCCGCAGATCGCGCCGCCACCGCCGACCGTCGGCACCGCGGGCAGCGTGAGGAAGCCGGGCGCCACGAGCAGCGTGCACGGGCCGAGCGGCAGGAAGGCCGGGGCTCCGGAGAGCAGCAGGATGCCGAGGCTACCGGTCGGTGCGCCGGTGGCCGTGATGCCGAAGCCCGCGTTGCCCACGTTGGGGAAACCGCCGGCGTAGCCGATGGTCGCGGCGCAGCCGCAGCCCGCGCCGTAGGTGTTGGGAGCGTTCACGAAGTCGATGTCGGTCGTCGGCATCGCCGCCGGCGGGGCGACCGGGCACGCGCAGCCGGTGATGAGGTCCGCCGTGAACACTCCGTTGGAGACGGTGATCGCCGGGATCGGCCCCGGAGCGACAGCCGTGTTCACCGTGAGGCCGATGTAGGGCGGCGGCAAGCAGGGCGGGATCGGGAAGGCGCCGACGATCGGCAGCGGACCGCAGAGGAAGCCCGCGGGAGGCAGCGCGGCGAGGACCGCAGGGCCACCGGGAGCCACGAAGTAGAGGAGACCGGTCGCGGGGTTCCAGGTGATGCCGACCATCATGCCGGCGACGGCCGGTCCGGGCATGAAGCCCTGCGCGAGCGGCGGCCCGGGCGGGAACGGGATCAGCGAGACGAGCCCGCCGGCGTTCAGCACCCAGATCGTCCCGGCGCCCGCGGCGTCGCTCATCGCGACGATCGGCGTCGCCGCGATCGCGCCGCAGGGACCCGCAGGCCAAGCTGCGGTCGGGATCACCGGACCGGGCGCACAGCCCGGCATGGCCGAGGCGGCGATGAAGACGCCGTTGCTCGAGTAGACGACCCCTGCGACCTCGTCGACGGCTTCGCCGCCGACGCTCGGCATCACGATCCCGGGCGGGAAGGGCGGCAGCGGCACCGGGCAGACCCCGGCCGGAGCGCAGAGCGGTCCGACGGCCGTCGGCGGAGCGACGACCGAAGTCAGTCCGGGAGTTCCATCGAGCGAGACGAAGCGCTGCGCGGTCGCGTTCGGGGCAAGTGTTGCGGCGCCGACGAGCAGAGCGAGAGAGAGGGTGGTACGCATGGCGATCCTCGTGGTGGGAACTTGGAACGCCCCCACTCAGCGAAGCCGCCGCGCGCGGCGTGACGAGCGCGCCGCAAAAAAAACCGCGCGCCGCTCCGGAGTCCGGAGCGGCGCGCGGTTCGGGTCGAGCGCGCCGTGCGCGTCACTCGTTCGGCGAGAGGAGGCGCACCGGCTTCGAGATCGCGCGGATGAAGTTCGGCGCGTAGCTATCCCCGATCGCGAGGAACGCGAAGTCGACCGGGAAGGGCGGGGTGATGTCGGTCGGCAGAACCACATGGACACGCGCGCGGCCGCTCGCGTCGAGGGTCCCGATCGGCGCGTCGATGAGCCCCGGCTGCAGCGCGGTGGCGAGAAAGAGCGGATCGCCGAAGTCGGTGGGCACGAAGCGCAGGTCGTGATTGCCGAGCAGCGCGAGCGAGCTCCCGGGTTGCGCCGAGAAGCTGAGGAACGCGGCGTAGCCGAGGCGCGGGAAGGGCACCGCTTCGAGCACGAGCTCGTGCACGCCGGGCGCCAACACCGTGTGCTCGATGCGCGCAGGGACGCTCGCGGCGTCATCGATGCGGCTGTCGCCGATCCACTCGCTGCGATTGGCGAAGCCGTCGTTATCGAGGTCCTCGAAAGGCCGCAGCACGCCGTGGAGATGGGCCGCCGCGCGGTCGCCGCCGAGGCCGAAGACGCCGTGGGCGACATCGCCGAGCAGCACGCCGCGCTCGTCGAAGCGCTGGATCACGCCCGCTTCCGTGCTGCTCACCCAGAGCGTGCCGTCGAGGTCGATGGCGAGCTGGTCGGGCGTCGAGGCCGTCTGGACCCAGGCGTTGCCGCCGCCATTGGCGTCCTGGCGCACGAGCAGGTGCTCCTTCGGCAAGGTGTACCAAACGCGCCCCAAGCGATCCGCCACGATGTCGCCGATCTTCTCGCGCACGCGCTGCTGCGCCAGCACCTCGCCGTTGTCGAGGTCGATGCGCCAGATGCGCTTCGTGTTGCGCGAGGCCGCGAACAGGAACCCGAAGTGCGAGACCGCGAGACGCAGATCGCCGCGCAGACCGCGCGTCTCGCCGAGGAGCACGCCATCGGAGTCGAAGCGCAGCACGCGCTTCGTGCGCAGCGCGACCCACACGCGACCCGCTTCGTCGATCGCGAGGTCGGTGGGCTCCGCCGGCAGCGCGAGATCGAGCTCGAGCGCGCCCGAAGCGGAGAAGCGCTGGAGGCGCTCGCCCTCGGCGCAGACCACCCAGACGCGCCCTTGCGCGTCGATCGCGAGAGCGATCGGCTCCGCGGCCGTCGCGACGTCGAGCAGCAGGGCTCCGCTGGGATCGAGCCGCTTCAAGCGCGCGTCCGGAACGCAGAGCGCCCAAGCGCAGGCGAGGGCATCGACCGCGAGCTCGCCATCGGCGCTCACTGCGGCGGGCGGGATCAAGTCGAGGCCGGTCGCATCGACGCGGCGCACGACGCCGGTGGTCTGATCGGTGACCCAGAGCGCGCTCTGCTGAGCGCCGGCGGGGGCGGCGGCGGCCGCGAGACCGAGGAGGCAGAAGCTGCGTCGGAGCATGGCTGGAGTCCTATCGAAGCGAGTTGGCCGCGCCGGGACAGCGCGACACTCGGCACTTCGCAGCGCGCATGCCAGTCGCTCGGACGCACTCGCTCCTCGCCGCCGGAACCCGAGGAGCCACGGCCCTCTCCGGGCAAGAAGCGCAATCCGTTCCAGCTCTCGGGACAGGAACGAGCGCGACGTGCGAGTCGTCCTCGCACGTCGCGTTTCTTCGACAGGCCGTCGATCCGGCGCGACACCGCACGTCGCGGCGCCTGCGGAGCGCGGCGCTCGCTCTCAGTAGCGCGCCTTCACGTACTTCATCCACTCCGCGTCGAACTGCTCGAGCGACCAGCCGAAGACCTTCTGGATCACGCGCTCGACGTGGCGGCGAACGGCGAGCTCCGGCTTCTCTTCTTCCTCGATGTGCACGCGGCGCATCTCGCGCTGGAGCTCCACGTACTTGTCGAGGTGCAGCTCGATCAGGAACGAAGTGACGCTCCAGCACTTCGCGAGGTCCTTGTAGTCGAGGTCGTTCAACTCGGTGTTGGCGAGCTGGGAGAACGGCTTCTGCTCGAGGACGCCCGTCGCCATCTCCTTGCAGACCAGCTTGTAGGCCGCGTCGGCGTTCTTGTTGGCGATCGCCGACTTGCCGTCGTACTTCGCGTTGGTCACGCGGTAGAGCAGGTTCTCGCCGTGGTAGGTCATCGCGGACCAGATGGCGAGGCCTTCGTCGAGCCAGTTCGTGTAGCGATCGGACACGACGTGCGGTCCAGCGAAGTTCGACGAGATCAGCATCCCGATCGTGTTCGAGTAGAACGCCTGCCAGGGGATGTCGAGGAAGCCGGCGTTCAGCGAGGCGTACTTCGCAGGATTGCGGGAGTGGACGCGCACGAAGCGGCCGCCCGAGCGCAGGCGCTTCTTCTCCTCCTCCTCCTCGAAGCCGTAGAGCTTCGCCCACTTGCGATCGATGAACGCGAAGGCGTCGAGGAAGTTGGCCTCGTCGGAGAGGAGGTAGACGTTGGCCGGGCCGTTCCAGAGGGACTTCTCGGGAGGTAGGCCGAAGGTCTGGATCAGCGCGGCGTAGATCTGCTCGCAGTAGGCGAGCTGCTCGTCGGCGAGCTTCTGCTCGCCTTGGATGCGCAGCGCGAAGTGGGTCGAGGCCGCGACGCCGATATCGACGCCGAGCTGCTCGCCGAGCGCCTTGCCTTCCTCGCCGATCTCCTTCTCGAGGCCCTTCGTGAGCGGGCCCATGTCGACCGGCGCGAGCTTCAGCACCGCCTTCAGCTTGTTGTTCGACCCCGCGGGTGCGGCTTCGGGAGCGGGCTGCTCGGTCCCCGGCTTCTTCTTGTTGCCCCCGGCCTTCAGCCAAGCCTTGTACTCCGTCGGGTTCATCCAACGGCCGTCGGCCTTCTTGTGGCCGAGCTTGGTCCGGGCCTCCTCGTTCTCCGCATCGAGCGCGAGGACCTTCTCGTAGAGCTCGGCGGCGCTCTTCTTCATGCGGTTCTCGGCGGCCCACTCGGCGAGGTCGAGGAGCTGCGCGACGTCGCCCTGATCGATCTCGGCGAGCTTCTTTTCGTACTGCTTCTTCGTGTCCTGGGCGATGACGCCCGAAGCGAGAGCGAGCGAGACGAACGCAGCGAGGGAGAAGGTCTTCATCCGGTGCGACAGGGGCTGAGAGAAGTGCGGGAGGCGCGGCGACGCGCGCTCCGGTCCTCGGGATCAGGAGGGCCGGATGATAGCACGCGTCGCGGCCCCCTTACGGCCTACGCGCCGGCTCGCCCGCGCGTCGTCGACATTTTTCGACGCGTGTCGAAGCGGCTCGACGCCCCTGTCGAGAACGCCAGCCGACACGCGGCGCTCGAGGCGGGTATTCTTTTCCGAGGGCGGCCTCTCCCCGCGAGCGGTGGAGATGGTGCAACGCTCGCGTTCACAACGGCTTAGCGTTCGAAACCAGCGGCGGAGTCCGTCCGTCCACGGCGGAAGGGCGCGCGGCTGGTACGCGCGCTGCGAAGGTCCTGGCATCCCTCGTTCTCCACCTCGCCCGAGGCCCCATCCCACCGCCATGCAACCCGACGCCGACAAGCCCTCCGACGCCTCGAACTCCAAGGAGTACCGCGAGCGTCTCCTGCAGAAGCTGAACTGCCTGATCGCCGTGCTGCAGGTCGCGATCGCCAAGGTGCGGCGCAACCTCGACACACCGTCCGCCGACCTCGATCGGTTGGGCCGCATCCGGGCGAACCTCGAGCGCACGCTCGGGATCTGCCAGAAGGCGAAGGCCTCGCTCGAGCGCTGGAGCCAACTCCCCGCTCAGCTGTCCGCCGACCTCTCGACCGTGATCGGCCTGCCCACGGACGCTTCCGCGCTCGAAGCGCTGGGGTCGACCGAAGGCGAGGCCGCCGCGCCGAACGAGCTCGCCGAGCCACGCGAACGCATGAAGGAGCTGCCGCGCCCCGCGCCGGAGCGCCGAGCTCGCCGCGCGCAGATGAACTACCGCCACTACGTGGAGTTCTCCTCGCTCGACGAGTTCAAGCGCTTCCGCGAGCGCCCGGCCATCACGCCCGAGGAGTGCAGCGACGTGAACTTCGAAGACCTCTGCCGGAAGCTGCAGAGCTCCTGATCGGGGGACTCGTCGCCGGCGCTCAGCGGCCCCAGTCGCGGACGTAGCGGAAGTCCACGTTGATCGTGCGATTGCCGAGCTTCGCCACGATCGGCGGGCGGCGCTTGTAGTGGTTGCGGCGCATGCGCCGCAGCACCTCGGCGACGAAGCGCGGCTCGAAGCCGAGCGTCACCAGCTTCTCCGCCGAGTAGCGGCGCTCGACGTGCGCGAAGAGCAGCCGATCGAGCTCGGCGTAGGTGAAGCCCATCTCGCCTTCGTCGGTCTGCCCTTCCCAGAGATCGGCGGACGGCGCCTTCTCGAGGATGGGCTGCGGGATCCCGAGGTGCGCGGCGAGCTCGAAGATCTGCGTCTTGTAGAGATCGCCGAGCGGATTGATCGCGCAGGCGGCATCGCCGAACTGCGTGCTGTAGCCGAGCAGGAGCTCGCTCTTGTTGCTCGTGCCGATCACGAGCGCGCCTTCGCGCGCGGAGCGATCGTAGAGCACGACCATGCGCAGGCGCGCGAGGATGTTCCCGCGGCGCAGGCGCTCCTTCTCGGGCACGGTCGCGAACAGCGGATCGGCCGCGGCGCTCAGGTCACAGAGCTCGGTGCGGATGCCGAGCTCAGCGGCCAAGAGCTCCGCGTGCGCGCGGCTCGACGGATGGCTCGTGCGATACGGCATCAAGAGCGCGAGCACGTTCTCGGGGCCGTAGGCGCGCGCGGCGAGCGCGGCGGAGACCGCGGAGTCGATGCCGCCGGAGAGCCCGAGCACGGCGCGCGTGAAGCCGAACTTCCCCGCCTCCTCGCGCAGGAAGCGCACGAGGATCTCGGAGGAGAGCTCAGCGTTCAGCCGCGGGATCTGCATCGTCGTCGAGCCTCCGTTCGAGCTCGCGCGCGAAGAGCAGCGGGCGCTCGCTGCGGCGCAAGGGAGAGAAGATGCGCGCGCGGCGCAGCGCGTCGAAGTCGAGCTCGGCGTCCACGTTCGCGGGGTCGAAGCCGTCCGCTTGCGCCGCTGCGCGACCGAACGGCGTCAACACGCGCGAGCCGCCGGAGAAGAGCACGCCGTCCTCGAAGCCCACGCGATTGCAGTAGAGCGCGTAGGTCTGGAAGAACATCGACTGCGCGATGAGCAAGTGGCTCCACGCGCGCGCGCTCGAGACCTCGGCGCCTTCCTCGCTGACGCCGCGCCCGGGCGCCGCGGAAGGGCAGATCAGCGCGTCGCAGTCGTCGAGGAAGTAGAGGAAGCCCGAGGTGAAGTGCCAGGAGTCCTCGCAGATCGAGATACCGAAGCGCCCCAGGCGCGAGCGCACGGGCCGCCAGCTCCGCCCCGCCGCGAAGTAGCGCGCCTCCTCGAAGATGCCGTAGGTCGGGAGGTAGACCTTGCGATGGCAGTGCAGCAGCGCGCCGTCCTCGAGGAAGAGCGCGCTGTTGTAGAAGCGATGGCCCGAGCCTTCCTCGACCAGACCGCAGACGACGGAGATCCCGCGCGCGGCGTCGCGCAGCGGCGAGAGCTTCGAGTCGTCGAGACGGAGCGCCAAGTCCTCCGTGAGATCGCGCAGGAAGTAGCCGGTGAGGCTGAGCTCGGGGAACACGAGGAGCTCGATCCCCTCGGTCCGCGCGCGCTCGATCGCCTCCAGGTGGAGAGCCAAGTTCGCATCGAGGTCGCCGAGCACCGGCGCGATCTGCGCGAGGCGGACGCGCACGCCTTAAGCTCCCTTCCGGCGCGCCCAGGCCGCGACCTCGCCGAGCAGGCGCTCGGCGGCGACGCCGTCCGCCTCGGCCTCGAAGTTCAGCAGCACGCGGTGGCGCAGCGCCGGCGCGATCGAGACCTCGAGGTCCTCGCGCGTCACCGCGAGACGACCGGAGAGGAGCGCCCGCGCCTTCGCGGCGAGGAGGATGCTCTGCGCGCCGCGCGGGCTCGCGCCGTAGCGCAGATAACGCCGCACGTCGGCGGGGGCGTCGGGGTTCGCGGGATCGGTGCCGCGCACCACCTGCGCGACGAAGGTCTTCTCCGCCTTCGACACCGGGACCTGGCGCACGAGATCGCGCAGCTCGAGGAGCTCGGCGGTGCCGAGGACCGCGCGCACTTCATTCGTTCCGGGGCCCGTCGTGCCGTCGAGGATGCGCACCAGCTCGTCGACGCTCGGTGGCTGCACCAGCAGCTTGAAGAAGAAGCGATCGAGCTGGGCTTCCGGCAGCGGATAGGTGCCCTCCATCTCGATCGGGTTCTGCGTCGCGATCACGACGAAGGGCGGGGCGAGATCGTGGCGCACGCCGGAAATCGTGACCGCGCTCTCCTGCATCGCCTCGAGCAACGCCGACTGCGTCTTCGGCGTCGCGCGGTTGATCTCGTCGGCGAGCACGATGTTGCCGAAGATCGGCCCGCGCTCGAACTTGAAGCTCATGCGGCCATCCGGCTCCTGCAGCAGGATGTTCGTCCCGAGCACGTCGGCGGGCATGAGATCCGGCGTGAACTGGATGCGCGAGAAGCGCAGGTCCAGCGCGCGCGCGAGCGTCTTCACCAGCACGGTCTTGCCGAGGCCGGGGACGCCTTCGATGAGGCAATGGCCGCCGGCGACGAGCGCGATCACCAGCTTCTCGACCAGCTCCTCGTGGCCGAAGAACGCGCGGCCGACCTCGGCGCGCAGGCGCGCGATCTCGCCCACCAAGTGGCGGATCCGCGTCTCCATCCGATCCAGTGCTGCGTCGTCCATGGGCGCTCCGCCGGAAATGCGGGGCGCGTTCCGGCCGTCTGGCTTTATCATCCGGCCCCCCCGCGTGGCAAACGCGGGCGAACTCGTTCTCGGACCCGTACCGATGCGCGCTCAGCAACGCCCTCGACCGAGCCTGCGCCGAGCCGCCGCGCACCTGCTCGCGCGGTTGCCGCTCTTCGCGTTGGCCGCCTGTGCGACCACCGAGAGCCCGCGCTCGGCCGTCGAGGACGATCCGCTCTACCGCCAAGCGCGCCTGGACTTGGGATCCGAGCGCCCCCAGAGCGCGAGCGAGAAGCTGGCGAGCCTGGTGCCACGCTACGGTCCCGATCCGGTGCTGCTGCGCTGGCTCGGTCGCGCGCGCATCCTCGCCGGCAAGGCGCAGGCGGGCCGCGAGAACCTCCGGCAAGCGCTCGAGAAGAACCCGACCGACTCCCAAGCGCGGCTCTGGCTCGCCGACTCCAGCTTCGAGTCCGGCTCCGACCTCGACGCCGACGCGCGCGCGCAGTACGAGCTCCTGCTCGCGAACGACCCCGAGAGCGAGCACGTCCTGCGCCGGCTCGCGGCGCTCTATCTGCGCGCCGGCGACGAGCGGCGCGCCCTCGAGAAGCTGGAGATCTTGCTACGGCGCACGCCCGGGGACCGCGGTCTGCGCGAGGACGCGATCCTCGCCGCCGATGCCGCGGCCGACTGGCCCGCGGTGGTCCGCCACGCCGAAGCGCATCTGGCCGCGCACGGGCGCAGCGCGGTGATCCTGCAGGCCGCGGCGCGCGGCCGGCTGGAAGGCGACCCGTCGAAGGCCACCCCCGAAGCGCTGCAGGCGTGCGTCCCGATCCTCGGCGAAGCCCTGCTCCTCGAGCCCAGCGACCCCGAGCTCGCCTACTCTCTCGGCCTCATACACCTCCATCTCTCGCGGAAGGGCGGCGGCACGCCGGAGCAGAACAACGCCGACCGCTATCTGCGGCGCGCGCTCGATGCCGACCCGCAGCACCTCGACGCCGCGCAGTCTCTCGCTTCGCTCTACGAGGACCAGCGCAACCCGCAGCGCGCGCTGGCTCTCCTCGAGCACGTGATGCAAGTCCTCCTCGAGCAGCAGGCGAACGATGCCGTGGGGCGCAACGACGAGCGCATCCGCGTCGTGCGCCAGCGCATCGAAGCCCTCGGCGGGACGCGGAGCGGCTGAACGAGGCGCCTCGGAAGGCGCTGTTCCCGCCGAGCGTGAACCGGAGAACGGGCTCTGCATCCCAAGGGTGCATCCGGTTCTCACACTGCCGCGGCTACCGACCGTGCCGCAGCGTCTAGTTGCACGCGGTCCGCCCCCTTCGCCCACCCGCCGTGTCCACCACCGAAGAAGACCTCGCTCTGGAAGAGCCACTCGACCCGCGGGTCGAGGAGGCCTTCGGGGAATTCCTCGAGCTGCGGAACCGAGGCGCCGCGGAGGACCCGCTCGAGTTCCTGGCGCGCTACCCCACGATCCAGGAGGAGCTGCGCGCCTGCCTGCGCGGCATCGGCGTCGAGATCCCCGACGCGGCGCGAAGGCCCGACGGGCTCGAGCACATCGGACCCTACCAGCTCGTGCGCGTGATCGGGCGCGGCGGGATGGGCGTCGTCTACGAGGCGCGCGGGCCGGAGAGCGATCTGCGCCTCGCGCTGAAGGTGCTGAACGCGAACCTGCGCCACCAGGGCCGCACGGCCAAGCGCTTCGAGCGCGAGGCCGAGACGCTGCGCACGCTCGACCACGAGAACATCGTCCCCGTGCTCGACGCCGGCGTGGACGGCGAGCTGCTGTATTACGTGATGCCGCTCGTCGAAGGGCGCTCGCTCGATCGCGTGCTCGAGGACATGCGCCTCCGCGACGGACGCCCGGCGGCGCCGGAGCTCTCCGCGGAGGAGACCTGGTACGGAGACGCGAGCGAGAGCACGACGCGCGGCTCGAGCGGGCGCACGCCGGACACGAAGAGCGACGAGAACCCGCGCGCCTTGCGCTCCGGGCGCATGGATCCGCGGCGTCGCGCGGACATCATCGAGTGCCGCAACACCGCGCGCTTCTTCGTCGAGGTCTGCGATGCGCTGCAGCACGCGCACTCGCGCAACATCATCCATCGCGACATCAAGCCGGCGAACCTGATCCTCGATCTGGAGAATCGCCTGCGCATCACCGACTTCGGCTTGGCGAAGCGCCAGGACGCGCCGTCGGTCACGCAGTCGGGCGACCTGATCGGGACGCCGATGTACATGTCGCCCGAGCAAGCGATGGCGAAGCGGATCCCCGTGGATCATCGCACCGACATCTATTCGCTCGGCGCCACGATCTACGAGTGCCTCGCGTTCACGCCGCCCTTCGAGGGCAGCACCACGGCGGAGGTGCTCCGCCAAGTGATCTCGAAGGAGCCCGTGCGCCTCTCGCGGCACAACGCCAACGTGCCGCTGCCGCTCGAGGCGATCGTGCACAAAGCGCTCGAGAAGGACCCCGACCGCCGCTACCAGACCGCGGCGCAGATGGGCCAGGACCTGCAGCGCTACCTCGCGGGTCGCCCCGTCGAGGCGAGCTTCCCCTCGTGGCCGAAGCGCATGCTGCGGCGCGCGCAGCGCCAGCCGCTCCAGACCGCGGCCATCCTCGTCACCATCTTGATGTTGACCGTCGCGAGCGGTTGGTGGCTCGTGCGACAGCTCCGGCGGAACGATCCGCGCCAGGTCTTCGTGCGCCAGATCGAGGGCATCGATGCGGCGCTGCAGCGCGGCGCGTGGAGCAGCGCCGAAGAGGCCTTGCTCGAAGGTTGGCCCGACGTCGTCGATCGTCCGGTCGAGGTGCGCGCGCGTTGGGGCACGCTGCTCTGGAAGACGCGGCGCGATGCCGAGGCCTATCAAGAGCTCCGCCGCGCCGGCGCTGCGCTGGAAGCACATCCCTTCGCGCTCCGCCTGCGCCTCGCGTTGCACGCGATGCACGGCGCGCACACGCCGGTACGCGAGGATCTCCAGCTCTGCCGCGCGTCGATCGCGTTCGATCCCGAGGCGGCGCGCCTCGAGTGGATCGGCGCATTGCTCGGCGGCGCCTGGGACCATGCCGAAGAGCTCGTGCAGCGCCTGGAGCGCCAGAGCCCGGAGCACGCGATCCGACCGCGCCTCTGGCTCGATGTCGAGCGCGGGCGCCTCGCGGAGGTCGGCGCGGTGCTGGAGCCGATGGAGCAGCGCTACCCCGGCAGCGCGGGTCTCGCGTGGCCGCGCTGGCTCGAGCGCCGCGGCGAGGTCGAGCGCGCGACGGAGGCGCTGCAGCGCCTGATCGCCGAACGCCGCCTCTACCGCGAAGAGCAGGAGATCGCGCAGCTCTGGCTCGGCGACGCGCTGCTCCGCGCGACGCCACCGCGCGCGGAGGAAGCGAGCGAAGTGCTGCGGCAAGCCGTGGACGCCGGCATCGGCTATCCGGCGCGCGTGGCGTTCGCCTCGGCGCGGCGTGCGGCGCGGAAGCCTTCCTCCGAAGAGGCGGACTTCCTCCTGCAGCGACTGGAGAGCGAATACCCCGATCTCGCGCTGGCGCGGCGTGTGCGCGCGCAAGTGCAGCTCGACGCCGGGCAGATCGTGAGCGCGCGCCGCAGCTTCGATCGCGCGCTCGACGCCGATCCGGCGGATCCGCGCACCCGCTGGGTCGGGATCTGGATCGAGCTCTGTGAACCCTCCGGGCGCGGCGACCTGCGTTCGGCTTCGGCACTGCTCGCGCCGATCGCCTCGCTCCCCAAGGAGGCCGCGGCCGTGCTCTTCTGGGGTGCGGCGATCGACGCGCAGCTCTGGACCGCGACGCCGTCGATGGCCACGACGGTCGTCGAGGACGCGTACGCGCGGCTCGGTGCGCTCGATCCCGCGGGCATCGATGGGCGCGTGCAGGCGTACCGCATCGCGCTCTCGAGCTGGCTGCACCTCCTCGATCCCGACCGGCCGCCCATCGCCTGGTCGGGCCGCGGGGAGCGCGCCGAATGGACCTTCGAAGGCGAGCGCTTGCGCGCGCTGTCGTTCGCGGAGCGCCTCGCGCTCCTGCGCTGCAGCACGCTGCTCGCCGAACGCCTGGCCGCGCTCGAAGAAGCCCAGTTCCTGAGCGAGCAGACCGCGCAGCTCAGCAATGCGTGGCTCGATCGCTTCGCGGCGGCGCGCATCGCCTCCTGGACGGATCGGCCGCAAGCGAACGTGGCCTTGACGGCGCTCGCCGCCGAGGCCGACAACGCGACGGAGCCGAACGTCCGCGCGCGCGTGATCCAGCTCTTCGACGAGGCGCAGCGCCTCCGCGCGCCGCGCGCGGCGGAGCGCGAAGCGCTCGCGCAGCGCCGCAACGACCTGCTCCAACACCCGCTCTCGGAGCACGAGCTCGCGCTGCTGGCACTCGCCGAGTGCGAATGGCTCGCGCGCCTCGGCGAGAGCGGGGAGGCGCGCGAGCGCGCCGCGAAGATCGGCGCGCCGAGCTGGTTCCACCGGCCGCTGGCGCTCGCGCTGCGCCGCTTCGGCGAAGTGCGCTGAGCCGACCTACACCCATCGGAGCACGGCGGTTCGCGCTCGAAGCAGAGGCGCGAACGCGATCGCCGACGCGCCGGCAAGCGGGTATCGGCGCCGGAATGCCGAGCGATCTGGAACGCGCGGCGGAGGTTCCGCTCGCCGAACCGGGGACCCGCGAGCGATCCAGGGAGCAGCGCCGGCTCTCGGCGGTGGAGCCGCCAGCGCTCTCCTCGTGGTCCACCTAGCCCTGGCCGGGCCGAGTTCGGTGAGCGATGATCCTCCCCCGGAGGACTCTCGATGGATCGCGATCCGCAGAAGACGCTGGAACTGCTGAACGGCGCGCGCGAAGGGCGGCAGCAGGATTTCACTCTGCTCTTCGAGCGCTATCGCGAGCGCCTGGCCACGGTGCTGCGGCGCAAGATGGACGATCGCCTGCGCCGGCGCATCGACCCCGAGGACGTCGTGCAGGAGACCTTCTCCGACGCCTTCGCCGATCTCTCGGCGTTCGCCTACCGCGGCGAGGGCTCTCTCTATCGCTGGCTGCTCACGATCGCGCTGCGGAAGCTCGCCGACGGCAAGCGCTTCCACCTCGGCACGCTGAAGCGCGCCGTGCGCGGCGAGCGCTCGCTGCAATCGCAGGTCGGCGACGGGCGAGACGGCGGCATCGAGCGGGGCGACCTGATCGCCGGCAAGGGGCCGACACCTTCGGTCGTGGTCTACCAGAAGGAGCGCGACGAGATCGCCGAGGAGATCCTCGCGGAGCTGCCCGAGGACTACCGCACGGCGATCCGCCTCTCGATCGAAGAAGGCCTCCCGCTCGCCGAGGTCGGCGCGCGCATGGGCCGCAGCGCCGAGGCCGCGCGCAAGCTCGTGACGCGCGCGGCGATGGCCTGCGAGAAGATCCGCAAGCGGCGGGGTCTGCCGCCCCGCGCGTCCGATTCCTGAGCGCCTCGCAGCGCACTTTGTCTCCCTCTCCGCTCATGAGCGAACGCCTCTCGCTGGGCCTCGACTTCGGCACCGAGTCCGTCCGCGCGCTGCTGCTCGACCTCGTCGACGGACGAGAGCGCGCCGTCGCGTCCGAGCCCTTCGCGCACGGAGTGATGGACGAGGTCTTCCTTCCGAGCGGCGAGCGCTTGCCGCCGCACTTCGCGCTGCAGCACCCGCGCGACTACATCGAAGCCGCGGGACGAGCGACGCGGCGCGCGCTGGAGAGCGCCGGCGTCGATCCGAGCGCCGTGCTCGGGATCGGCATCGACTTCACTGCGTGCACGCCGCTGCCGCTCGATCGCCGCGGCGAGCCGCTCTGCTTCGATCCCGCGTTCGAACGCGAGCCCCACGCGTACGTGAAGCTCTGGAAGCACCACGGCGCGATTCCCGAAGCCGAGCGGATGAACGCCGTCGCGCGCGAGCGCGGGGAGAGCTTCCTCGCGCGCTACGGCGGGACGCTCTCCAGCGAGTGGCTGCTGCCGAAGCTGCTCGAGCTCCTGCGAGCAGCGCCGAAGGTCGCCGCGGCAGCCGCGCGCTTCGTCGAGTCCTCCGACTGGCTCGTCGAACGCTGGACCGGGCAGCGCCTCCGCGGCGCGTGCGCCGCGGGCTACAAGGGCCTCGTCGATGCCGAGGGCGAGCATCCGAGCAGCAGCTATCTCGCCGCCGTCGATCCGCGCCTGCCCTCCGAGCTCGCGCGCCTCGTGCCGGCCGATCCGCTGGTTCCCGCCGGAGTCGAGGCGGGCGTGCTCGGTGAACGCGGCGCCGCCGAGCTCGGTCTCCGCCGCGGCATCCCCGTCTCGGGCCCGATCATCGATGCGCACGCCGCCGTGCCCGGCTGCGGCGTCGGACGCGCGGGAACGCTCGTCGCGATCCTCGGCACCTCGGCGTGCCACATGCTGCTCGGCGAGCGCGAGGTCGCAGTCACTGGCATCCAAGGCGTCGTGCAGGACGGCATCCTGCCCGGCTTCTTCGGTTACGAAGCGGGCCAAGCGGGCTTCGGCGATCTCTTCGGCTGGTTCGTCGAACGCCTGCTCGGTCGCGAAGACGCCGCGTTCGCGGACCTGGAGCGACGCGCTTCCGCGCTGCCGGCCGGACGCCACGGCTTGCTCGCGCTCGATTGGTGGAATGGCAATCGCTCGATCCTGATCGACCCCGAGCTCTCCGGCCTCATCGTCGGACTGGATCTCTCGACGACGCGCGAGCAGATCTACGCGGCGCTCGTCGAGGCCGCGGCGTTCGGCACGCGCCGTATCCTCGAGAACTTCGAGCAGCACGGTCTGCGCTGCGACGAGGTGCGCGCCTGCGGCGGCATCGCGGTGCGCAGCCCGTTCGTCGTGCAGACGCTCGCGGACATCACCGCGCGCACTTGGACCGTGATCGAGGCACCGGAGACCTGCGCGCGCGGCGCGGCGCTCTGCGGGGCGGTCGCCGCCGGCAGTGCGCGCGGCGGGTTCGACAGCATGGCCGCGGCGCTGCGCTCGTTGCCCGAGCCGCCGCAGCGACGCGTGACGCCGCGCGTCGAGACGCGCGCGATCTACGATCAGCTCTACGCGCTCTGGCGCGAGCTGCACGATCACTTCGGCCTGCGCGCGAAGCACCTGATGCACGCGCTGCGCCAAGTGCGCCGCGAGGCGTGACTCGAGGCGCGGAAAAGCTTTCCATCCCTCGGATGCAGGGCTCCTCCCCCGCACGAGCCGATAGCACGACCAGCAGCGTTCGGATGCGCGCTGCGTCGTTCTAGCGGTCTCGAGTTCTCCGAGGGAAGGTCTCCATGCAACGCAGCCTCCAGCTCCTCGCTCTCCCCTTGCTCGCCTTGCTCGGTGCGTGTGCGAGCTCGCCCGAACCCATCTCGCAGCCTTCCCCAGTGGGACGCTGGATGCCGGACAAGGGCGCCATGCTGACCTCGCTCAGCGCGAAGCTCGGCGAAGGGCACCCGTCGTTCCAGCACATGAGCCCCGAGCTCTTGGAAGCGCTGGTCGAGCACACCGACGTGAGCTGGGACTTCGCGCCCGATCACACCTACACGATGGACTTCGCGCTGGACCTCGGGCTCGATCAGCGCCGCGTGCGCTCGAGCGGCTCGTGGGCGATGCACGACGGGCTGCTGAAGATCGTCGAGCGCCAGAGCACCTCGGGGACCATCGATCCGGCGCCGATCGTCGCGGTGTTCGATGGTCAGGCGATGCATCTCGAGAAGGACCAGATGACGCTGGTCCTCTATCGGCGCTGAGACGCGGGACGAGCTCGGAGCGAGGCGATGGTGCGCGACACCGGGACTTGCTCTAGAACGTAGGACTCCTCACTCGGAGTTCCTCGTCATGGCTCCTGCGCCGCCGTCTCGCGCCCTCTTCGAGCACAGCTTCCCCGAGGAGCTCTGTCTCTCCGTGGAACGCGGTACGGGAGCGCTGCCGCTCGAGCTGCGGGGCGCGGATCTCCTCGGCGCGCGCGCGGCGCTGGGGGCTGCGCTGAGCGCGACGGACGATCCGCTGGAGATCGAGCTGCGTCTCGCCGCATCGACGGCGGAAGAGGAAGCGAGAGCGCTCGCGTTCGCGCTGCTCGATCTCGTCGAGGAGCGGCTCCGCGGCCAGGAGATCTCGGAGCGCTCCGAACTGTGCTTCCGCTCGACGAGCGAAGCGCTGCTCCGCGCGTTGGTCGACGAGATGCGCCGGCGCTACGTCGGCGATCCGCCGCGCGCGATGCGGTGATCGGGGCTCAGGGCTTCCGCATCACGCGGAAGCCCACGAAGTCGTAGCGCTCGCCGTCTCGCAACCGATCGCGTTGCGTGCAGCGACCCGCTCCCACCGGCGAAGCCCACGAGCCGCCGCGCACGACGGCGCCGTACTTCGCGAAGAGGTCCGGCCGCTCCGCGTCCTCCAGCGTGCTGCGCCCCACTTGCAGGCGCCACGGCACCGCGATCCACTCCGCGGCATTGCCGGCCAGATCGCGCGCGCCGCACCACGAGCGATCGCGCTCCGAGGTTCCGCACGGCAGCAACGCGCGCGCGAGCAAGCCCGCTTCGTCGTCGCCGATGATCTCCTCCAAGTCGACTTGCAGGCGTGCATCGCCGCAATCGAGGTTGCTGCCCCACGGGAAGCGCAACTTCGGCGCATCGCCCTTCGACGCGTACTCCCATTCGAGCTCGCTCGGCAGTCGTCCGCCGGCCCAAGCCGCGAAGCTCGCCGCCTCGAGACGGGTGACCAGGATCATCGGGCGATCGTCGGGATAGGCGCTCAAGCGCTGCTCTGCTTCGGGAGCCAGCGAGAGCGGCGGATCCTGTACCGCGAGATAGCGCTTCCATTGCCCGAAGCTCACTTCCTCGCGGCCGAGGTAGAACGCCTCGTCGAAGCGCGTCGTCAGGAACTCGGTGCTCGGTGGATCTTCGTAGCGCGCGAGCTCGTTCGAATAGCCAGCCGCGAAGGAGTCGCCGATCACGGTCTCGCCCGCGGGCACGAGCACGTAGACCAGCCCCGTGCGCGGATCGCGCACCGGGGTCGGCAGCCCGCTCACGGGATCGAGGGCGGTCTCCGGGAGCGCTTCGGCCCAGCTCGGCAGGGCCGAGCGCAGCTCGTCCGCGCTCGCCGCGACCGGCTCCCACTTCGGCGGTGTCACTTCGGTCGGACCGCTCGAGGATCGGCGCATCAAGTTCCAGCCGCCCCAGGCGATGAAGCCGAGCAGGACCGCGACGACTACGAGCAACGGGCGTTGGTTCATCGAGCGGCCCCTCCGTCGATCAGCTTCACGCGATGGAACTTGCGCTTGCCTGCGCGCAGCAGGAGCTCACCCGCTTGGAAGCGACTCGCATCGACCGCGAGATCGATCGCGTCGATGCGCTGATCGCCGAGGTGAGCTCCACCTTGCTGGATCAAACGGCGCGCATCGCCCTTCGAGCTCGCGAGCCCCGTGCGCACGAGGAGGTCGAGGATTCCGATCGGCAGCTCGGAGCTGCGCAGCTCCGTCACCGGAGCGCCTTCGAGATCGGCGCCCGAGCCCGAGAAGAGCGCCGCTGCGGCGCGCTCGGCCTTCTCCGCCTCTTCGCGGCCGTGCACGAGTGCCGTGACTTCGAGCGCGAGCCGCTTCTTCGCCGCGCGCAGCGCCGCGCCGCCTTCCTGGGTGAGAGCGCGGATCTCCTCGAGCGAGAGGAAGGTGAAGAGCTTCAAGAAGCGCTCCACGTCGCGATCGTCGACGTTCACCCAGTACTGGAAGAAGTCGTAGGGCGAGTAGAGCTCGGCGTCGATCCACACGGCGCCCTTCTCGCTCTTGCCCATCTTCTTCCCGTCGGAGGTCGTGATGAGCGGGATCGTGAGGCCATACACCTCGGCGCCGTCCATGCGGCGCACGAGATCGACCCCCGCGCAGATGTTGCCCCATTGATCCGAGCCGCCCATCTGCACGCGGCAGCCGTAGCGCTCGTGGAGCACGTGGAAGTCGTAGGCCTGGAGCAGCTGATAGTTGAACTCAAGGAAGGTGAGCCCGGTCTCGAGGCGCAGCTTGTAGGCCTCCGCGGTGAGCATCTGGTTCACCGAGAAGTGCCGACCCACGTGGCGCAGGAACTCGACGTAGCGGAGCTGCAGCAGCCAATCGGCGTTGTCGACCACGATCGCGCGATCGCCTTCGAAGTCGAGGAAGCGCGAGAAGAGGCGCCGGAACTTCTCGAGGTTCTCCCGGATCGCGTCCTCGCCGAGGAGCTGGCGCATCTCGGTCTTGCCGCTCGGATCGCCGACGCGCCCCGTACCCCCGCCCACGAGCACCACGGGCCGATGGCCCGCGCGCTGGAGGTGCATCAGCATCAGCACCTGCACCAGGTGCCCGACGTGGAGCGAGGGAGCGGTGGGATCGAAGCCGATGTAGACCGTGGCCCGACCACTTGCGAGAAGCGCGCCGAGCGCGGCCTCGTCCGTGACTTGGTGGACGAAGCCGCGCTCGCGGAGAGTGCCGAGCAGATTCGTGGGAGCCGAGGACATCGCGATGCCTGCCGTAGCTGCGAGGCGGAGATCCTACCGACCCCCTCGCCCCGCGCCACCGCGCGCCGCGGCCGGCTCAGATCTGCTGCATGAGGTACTCGAGCAGCGGCGAGCGCAGGCGGTAGTTCACGCCGTGGAAGGCGTACGCGTAGAGCGGCACCGTCGACTTCTGGCCGAGCGCTCCCAGAGCCGCGGCGGCGTAGGTGCGCTCCTCGGGGTGCTTCCGGCTCGGCGCCTCGACGAGGACGTCGCAGAGCGAGTCGATCGCGGAGCGGCTGCGCAGCATCCCGAGCGCCTGGATCGCGTTCGCGCGCACCGAGGTGCGGGACTCTTCGCGCAGCGCCGAGAGCAAGTACGGCATCGCGCGCACATCTCCCCAGAGGCCGAGGGCCAAGGTGAGACCGCGGTGGACGCCTTCCAAGCGCGAGCGATCGCGCTGCGCGAACGTCAGCATGCGATCGAAGCCGCCGACCGGGCGGATCATCCCGAGCGCCACGGCGGCATAACCCCGCAGGTCCTCGTCACAGGTGCCGCGCTCCAGGATCGCGAGCAAGGGCTCGGTCGAAGCCTGGTCGCGGAGCATGCCGAGAGCCAGCGCGAACGCGCCGCGGAGCTGGTCTTCGCTCTTCCTCATCAGGACTTCGCGCAGCGCCGGCGCCGAGGCGTAGTCGCGGGCCAAGCCGAGTCCGAGGGCCGCGAAGCTCGGCACGGTGCGCGAGCGACGCGAGGAGAGGTGCGCGCGCAGCGCTTCCAGCGCCGCCGGCGTTCCCAGCTTGCCGAGAGAGATGCAGGAGAAGCCGCGGGCCTGCAGATCCGCGCCGTCATCGGCGAGGAACGCGAGGAGCGCCGGAACCGCGTCCTTCGCGCCGGTGTCGCCGAGGCTGAGCGCCGCGGCGCGAGCGATCTCGACATCCTCGTCGCCGAGCGCATCGACCAGCGTCGGCAGCGCCGACGGATCGCCGAGCTTGCCCAGCGAAGCGAGCATCGCGACGCGGGCCCCGCGGCTGCGCCCTTCGAGTCGCGCGAGCTCGGAGATCTTGCGCACGAGCAGCGGCACCGAGGTCGAACGCGAAGAGCTGTCGCCGAGCCCGAGGGCCGTCGCGATCGCCACGACGAACTGCTCCTGCTCCCCGACCAGCTGCTCCACGGTCGCTCGTGCTTCGAACTCCGCCGCGAGGATGCGCATGATCTCGCGCTTGCCGTAGAGCGAGAGCGCCAGCGCCGCCTGCGAGCGCAGTTCGACGCGCTCATGGGTGTCGCGGAACACGCCGAGCAGCGCGATGGTCGCCTTCGGATGGTCGATCTGACCGAGTCCGAGGATCGCCTGACGACGCTCTTCGAGCGGACCTGCCGCCGCCGCCTTGGCCAAGAGTTCCACCGCTTCAGGGCTGCCGAGCCGGCCCAATGAAGCCAGCGCCGCCGCGCGCAAGTCGCGATCGGTGGACTTCTCGAGGATGTCCTTCAGCGCCGGCAGGATGCGCTCGCGCACGTAGGCGGCATCCACCACGTCGGTGCCGGCCATGCCGGACTCGGACTGGCGCGTGTCGAGGAAGTCGCGGCGCGAGCCGTCGAGCGAACGGAGCAGGACATCCTTCTGGATCTCCCACCAGAACTCCCAGCGCTCGTAGCCCTCGAAAGCATCTTCACTGGGTCCACCGGGGCCGAAACCGCCGCCCGGCGACGGGCTCAGCGAGAAGGCCGCCACGACTTCATCGATCGGACCGCGGTACTGACCGCGCGGTCCTACTTGCTTCACGCCATCGTCGCCGCCGCCGGCCCAGGCCGTAGAGGTGGCCGCGACGAAAGCACCGAGACAGAGCAAAGAGCGTTTCACGACTGAACCTCGATCCTGGCTGCGCCGGAAGCGAGCGCACGCCGTGCGCACCCATCGGCGAACCGATCCGCGCACGGCCTGCTCTCGACCTGGAATCCCGAGTCGAGCGCCCCGTTCCGGGAGCGCCTCGCTCGGCCCGAACGTGGCTATCGACCCAGGTCGGTCCGGCTCCGCACGAAATCAGCAGCCCGAGGGCAGAGCGGACGGAGCGGCGCAGATCCGCGGGCAACGGAGCCCGCAAGTTCTTGCGCGCCAATAAACTACGTCGACTTCGAGCCGTTCTCCGGAGGACGCCGGGCGACTCAGAAGTGAAAGAACTGCTCGAAGATCTCGCGCAGCGCCCGCGAGTCGCCCTTGCCGATCACATAGATGGAGACGCCGTCGTAGGTAGTGGTCAGCGCGATGCTGCGCCCGAACTCGACCTCGAGGATCTCGAGCTCCCGGAGTTCCCGCGATTCGCCCTCTCCTCGGGCCTCCATGCGCGCCGGGTTCTCCGGCAGGCCTTGGAGGAAGAGGAGCGGCTCGATGCCATCCGAGCAGAGGTGGAGCACGAACTCCCCCGCTCCGGGTTCGCGCAGGGTCTCGCGACGCTGCTTCTCGAAACCGGGCACGACGGGCGGGAAACCCACCTTGCGCCCGGCGAGGAACGCCGGAAGCTCCGCGTCGCCCAGCGGCTCGCGCTCGAAGTCGAGCTTCGGCCATTCGATCACCGAGTCATCGGCGAGGGTCTCGAGACTGGTCAACTCGGACTCGGCGATGAGGAGGCGCTCTCCGGTCTCGAGGGAGTACTCACGCGTCCGCAGCGGCAGCTTCGTGCTCGCATCGACCCAGAGCTCGTAGATCCCGCGGCCGAGGCCGCTCTCTTCGCGCCGGTGCTTCGACGCGATCTCCAGGCGCAGCACATCGCGCCCGAGGACCTGCGCGTCGCCGTGCACCGAGACGTCGTAGTTCGCGAGCACCTGTTCGGGACGGCCGATGCGCAGCTCGCGGTAGCGCTCGATGAAGTTCGAGCGCAAGCGATGCGTGAGGCTGAGCTGCTTGAAGCGCTCGTCTTCCCAGACGCGAGGCTGGCTTCCGGATTGCAGCTCGACCAGCTCGACGAGATGGCGCTCGTTCGCGTCGGCAGGAGAGGGCGCGCGGTGGAAGACGCGCTCCACGACGATCGTGGTCGTGGCGTCCGCATCCGGGTCGCGCTGCATGCGCCGCCGCACGGCTTGGTAGCTCGTGCCGATCTGCGCCTCTGCGATCTCGCGCAACAGCGGGATCAGCTCGTGCGACGCCGAGTTCGAACGATCGCCGCAAGCGGGTGCGAGCGCCACGGCCATCAGCGCCACGAGGCTCATCGGGTGCGGAAGGCCGAAGGATCGGTGCCTCATCGGGAACCTCACTTCGGCGCGCTCGAAGACTCGAGCGCGTCCGGTGAGATGTGGCTCGCCCAGCCGCGCAGCAGGCGCAAGGCAGGCCGATTGGCGACGTCGGCTCCGGCGGTCTCGACGTCGACGTAGCGGAAGGAGAAGCGCGACGCGACCCGCCCACCGGGATCGTCACCACCGGCGCCGCCGGCTGCCCCGGCGCGCCAGAAGATCGCCACACCGATCGCTCCGAGTAGGACGGCCGCCGCCGCCCAAGCGAGGCGCTGGCGCCACACGACGCGCAGGCGAGTTCTCTCGCTGCCCGGTTGGCTCGAGCCGGTGGTTCCGCGACCCGAGTCGAGCGAAAGGGTGTTGGCCGAGAAGGTGTTGAGCGAGAAGTCACTGCCCGAAGGGCTGTCGGCCGACGAGGCGTTAGCCACAACGGGTGCGAGCGAAGAAGCGGTTCGTTGGTAGCGCGCGAGCTCCGCTTCGAAGTGCGCGTCCAGCGCCGCGGGAGCGCTTCGCGGGGAGAGCTGCGCCATCAGCTCGCGGACTGTCGTTTCCTCGCGCTGGAACGAGGCGAGTAGATCGGGCGAGAAGCCCGCCTCGTCGTCCTCGACCTCCGGCTCCAAGTCCTCGAGCTCCTCGAGCACGGCATCGAGCGCGGCGGGTGCGCGACGCATCGGCAGCGCCGAGAGGAGCACGGCGCCGCGAGCCATGCTCAGCAGGCGCTGGTCCTCACCCTCGAGCTCCGACTCCGCGAGCCCCGCGAGCTCGTGCTCTCGACTGAGCGAAATCAGCGCGCGGAGTTCCGCCTCTCCAGCCTCGCGGTCTAGGAGCCTCGATCCGCCGCTCGCCCCGTCATCCCCGGCTTTCCGGGCCTCGACGCAACGCCGCCAGACCTGGGCTTCGACCCAGGCCTCGCGAGCGCTCGGCGGACGGTACGGGAGGGGTTCGGACATGGAAGGAGGGAGAGTGTCGTGAGGCGAGGCTCTAGACCCCGAAAGCGATCACGACGGACGGAGATGTTGGGCTCTGGGCTCGTGGCTCCTACTGGAAGTAGTGACGTTCCAGCACGCGCGAGAGGTTCTTCTGGAGCGCCGCGTGGGCTCGGGACAACCGCGACTTCACCGTTCCGATCGAGCACCGCAGCACCTCGGACACCTCTTCGTAGGAGAGTCCCTCGATGTAGCGGAGCGTGACGATGGTTCGGAGCTTGGGGCTGAGCTGCTTGATGGCGCGTTGAACTTCGTCTTCGAGCTCCGAAGCCCCCGCTCGCTCTTCCGGCGAGCTCAGCTTCGACTCGACGCGATCGACCAGGGTCGCCGTTCCACCATCGGTGGTGGCATCCAGCGAGGCCAGGCGTTTCGAGGCGCCGCGCCTCATCAGGTCGATGCTGGAGTTCACCGCGATGCGGTACAGCCAGCTGCTGAACTTGGAATCGAAGCGGAACTCCCCGATCTTCTTGAAGAGGATCGAGAAGGTCTCCTGCGACGCATCCAAGGCATCGGCCGGGTTGCCCGTGATCCGGTAGGAGATGTTGTAGACCTTGTCCTTGTACTTGGAGTAAAGCAGCCGGAAACCATCAGACCCACTGCGGGCCGGCTCGGCCTGAACGGCCGCGACGAGCTCACGATCTGGATCCAAAGTGACTGCCATTGGCGGGGCTAGGACGGAACGGTTTCCGTCATGGTTCCAGAAAACTCTCCCGCTGTCTGCCCTGCGACATCGCATTCCTGAGGAGCTCGATCAACTCCCGGGGCCAGAATGCGGACTGCTTGGCCGCCATAACGGGCGATGCTTCGGGCGCATCGAGAACCTCGCCGTCGAGAACAAGAGAGCTCGGTCGCAGCGCTCGCTGCAACTCCGCAAAGCCCGCAGGCCATCTCGATTGGCTCGCCGCGCTTCCTCGAAGTCGGGCGGAGATCTCGGTGGCAGCGCCCTGGCCAGCGCTGACGCCAGTCAGCCAGAGGCTACGCGGGTCAGAGAGCCAGAGTGGCTCCCTTCGTCCGACGGCTCAGCGACCGCGCCTCGCTCAGAGGCCGGCGAGCGCGAACGGATCGAGCACGCGCACAGCCTGGCTGTTCTCGATGCTCCACGCCGTGGCGGTGCAGTCGGGCGCGCAGAACGCGAAGTTCATCGGCTCGCAGGACGCGGTGCGCACGGGGAACCAGGCCAGCCCGGTCTCGCGCTGCTGATACGGCGCGCTCGAGAGATAGAGCACGCAGGCGCGATTGCGCTGCCAGGACGCCGCCTGAGCCGCACCCGGATCGAACGGCCGGAAGGTCGCGAACGACGCTCCCCCCTGACCGCCACCTCCGCCGGGCTGCGAGACGTAGAGCGTCTCGACGAGCAAGCCGCGCACCTGCCGCAGGTTGAACACGCTGTGCAGGAGGGAGTTGCCCCAGTTCGCGGAGAAGTAGAGATGCCAGCCGAGGTAGTTCGGATCGGCATCCACGAAGAGCTGCCGCGGCGTGTTGTAGCCGACCTCGAACACGGCGCTCCCCGCGGGCGCGGCCGAGCCGAGCTGATCGATGCGCCGCTGGTACCGGACCATCGGGAGATACGGCGACGCATCCTCCCAGCGCTCCCGGTAGATCAGTCCCCAGCGATCGAGCACGGGCTGCGTCTGCCCCGAAGGCTCGAAGATCAGGAACGAGAAGCGCAGCGTATGCGCATCGAGCTGGTACGCCAGCGGGCGCACGAAGTGCGTCGTCACCGGCAGGCCGAGGGGATCCAACGGATCGCCGAACGCGCAGAACTCGTACAGGTCCGAGCAGCCGTCGCCATCCGTGTCGCTCAGATTGAGATCGGTGCCGAAGATGCGCTCGCAGTTGTCGTGCAGCCCATCGCCGTCGGTATCCGCGAGCCACACGGGCGCGCACGCCGCGGGCGCCGCCTCTACGACCCGATCCGCGCGATCTGCCGCGCCCGCTGCCCAATCCCCGAGCTGCTCGAGCGCCTCGCTCCTCGACCACAACGTCGTGAGCCCCAAACCCACGAACGCACCCGCGCCGAGGAGCAAAAGCCCTCGGCAGCATCGAGCGCTCGTCCCTAGCGGGGCCGAGCCCGCACGATCCATGCGGCTTGCACGTTCCATGGGGAAGCTACCTCTGCACTGAACCCACTCTTCGCCGTCGACAGACGAAGCAGCCACGCACTCTAGTCGCGAGCCCGTTGCGAGTTTCAAGGTCTTCGCATCGGGCAAGGAGGGCGAGCAGCGGCCGGGGGTTCCGCAATAATAGCGCTCCCCCACTTCAGGGCTACCGCCGACTTTCGCCTACGCCAAGATTCTGGACCGCATAGTAGCCACGCCTGCCCGGTGCCGCCCGCCCGCCATTGATCCCCGCGCCACCTGCCCGTACCATCCGTCGCGCCGCGCCGGTAGCTCAGTTGGATAGAGCGTCTGCCTCCGGAGCAGAAGGTCGTGGGTTCGAATCCCGCCCGGCGCAAAG
>JAEUHW010000396.1 GCA_016793245.1 Planctomycetota bacterium | reverse complement strand
GAGATGCCGAGCCCGGTGCTCGTCGGCGAGACGCTCTTCCTCATCAACGACGGCCTGCTCACCTCGATCGACGCGAAGAACGGCGAGATCGTGAAGCAGGAGCGCATCGGCGACACCAGCACGAACTACGCGTCGCTCGTCGCCGCTGGCGACAAGCTCCTCGTCACCTCGCACTCGGGGCGGCTCACGGTGGTGAGCGCCAAGCCGCAGTGGGAAGTGCTCTCGCATCGCGAGCTCGGCGAGGAGGAACTCTGGGCGACGCCGGCGTTGGTCGGCGAGCGCATCGTGGTGCGGAGCGAAGAGGCGCTGTGGTGCTTGAGCGCGCGCTGACGCGCGCGTGAGCGAGCGCTCAGCCGCCGGAGTTCTTCTTCTCGCGGAGCGCTTCCTGCTCCCGCTTCCAGCGCGCGGCGTCCTCGGCGGCGCCGCGCCGCTCTGAATTCTGGACGAGCGCGCCGAGCACCTGCGCGCGCAAGTCGCGGCCGGCATTCTCCGCGACGCACCGCGCCCAGATCGATTCGAGTAGCTCTCGCGCTTCCTCCGCGCGATCCATCGCAGTGCAGACCGTGGCGAGATCGAAGGCGGTGTCCAAGTAGAGCTGCAGAGGCGGCTTCTGCTGCAGGCGCAGCAGCTCGAGCGCTTCTTGAAGAGCACCGTACGCCTCTTCGTGCGCTCCGCGCCGTGCCGCGGCCTGCCCTAGTTGGTGGAGCGCGTCCACCGTCCAAGAGTGCCCCGGAAGCAGAAGCGCTCTCCGGATCTCCACCGCCCGCGCGAAGCAGCGCTCGGCTTCCTCGTTCTCTGCCAAGCTCACGTGCGTCATCCCTAGGCTCATCCAGAGAGCCGCGAGGCGCAGGCTCTGCTCGCCGTCGATGGCGCGCAAGATCTCGACGCTGGAGCGCAGCATCGTCTGCGCTTCGCGATACTCGCCCTTGGCGTGGAGCAGAACGGCCAGGTTGTTCCTGGCGAGCGCCCACTCGAGGGAAGAGCGTCCGAAGCGACGTTCCTCGGTCGCGACGACTTGGCGCAGGAGCTTCTCTGCTTCCTCGATTTGGCCGGAGCGGCGCAGCGCTACGGCCAAGTTGTTGCGGATGAGGCCCGTGTCGCGGTGATCCTCGCCGCCGGTCTCGAGCTGGATCAGCAGCGCTTCGCGGAGCAGGCGCAGCGCCTCCTCGTGCTGGCCGAGCTCGCGCAGCGCGATGCCGAGATGCGTGAGCGGCAGGCGGAGGTTCGGGTGCTGGCGTGGGAAGCGCGCACGGCGGCTGGCGAGGATCGGTTCGAGGAGCTGGCGCGCTTCTTCGTAGAGGCCGCGCTCCTCCATGTGGATCGCGAGCCCGAGCCGGTAGTCCTGCGTGAGCTCGTGATCGACGCCGAAGCGCTCCTCGGCGAGGGCGATGGCCTCGCGGAGCCAATCGAGCCCGCGCTCCGAAGATGCGTCGCGGTTCAGCTCGAGCGCCGAGGCCGTGGTCAGGAGGTCCGAGGCCAGCGGCGACGGGATGCCCTTCTCTTGGATCCAGTGGATGGCTTCCTCGGCGATGGCGAGCCCGGCGAGCCACTGGCGCTGCTGCTGGTAGCCGCGCATCTGCGCGTGGAGCACCGCGAGGAGCTCCGGAGTGGCGAACTCGTGCGCTCGCGCGCGCATCGCCGTGGCGGCGCGCTCGAGCAGCTCTTGGCCACGCGCCGCGCTGGGAGTGAACAGCAGCGCTTCGCCGAGGTCGCCCAGCGCGAGGACGCATTGCCGGTCTTGCTCGCCGAACTCGCGCCGCGCGAGATCGACGCTGCGCTCGAGCTGGAGCACGGCATCGTCGAAGCGCCCCAGCGCCGCGTAAGCGCCACCGAGGTTACGGCGCACGGCGAGCTCCGAGAGCGGATCCTCCGGCGGTAGGAGTTCGAGCTGGCGGCGCGCGTCGTCGAGGACCTCGACCATGCGCACTTCAGGACCGCGCTCGCGTGACGTGGGCGCGTGAAAGAGGCGCTGGAGGAAGTTCAGAGCGGCGAGATGGCGCTGCGCCGAGCTCCGTGCTTTCGCTTCGCTCTCGCGCGCCTGGCGTTCGGCCTCCTGCGCGTCGCCGCGCGCCTGCTCGGCGATCTTGCGCTCGGCTTCGGCGCGCGCGCGTTCGCGCTGCTCGCGCTGGTTCGACAGGGCGAGCGCGATCGAGGTCCCGATCATCGCCGCGATCACGGAGGCGACGAGCGCTGACTCGAGGCGATGGCGCACGAGGAAGCGGCGCAGCACATAGATCTTCGACGCGGCGAGCACCTGCACCGGCAGGCCGCTCTGCAGGCGCTGCAGCTCCTCGATCAGCGACTCCACCGAAGCATAGCGCTGCTCTTCCTCCGGGGCGGTGGCGCGAGCGACGATCGCGGCGACTTCCTTCCGGCGCAGGCCTTGCAGCGCCGGGAGCACCAAGCGTTCGAGGATGCGCCCGAGCGAGAAGATGTCGGTCGCCGTGCTCACGGCCTCGCCGCGCATCTGCTCGGGGCTCGCGTAGGCCGGTGTGAACGCGAGGATCGATGGATCGGAGCCCGAATCGCTCAGGCTGAGCAGCTTCGCGATTCCGAAGTCGAGGAGGCGCGGCGAGCCGTCCTCGGTGACGAGGATGTTGCTGGGCTTCAGATCGCGATGCACCACGAGGCGTCGATGCGCGTGCGCCACGGCTTCGCCGACGCGGATCAGGAGCTGTACGCGCGCGGCGAAGTCGAGCTGGCGCTCCTCGCACCAGGCGTCGATCGCCTTGCCTTCGATGTACTCGAGGACGAGATAAGGGTGCCCTTCCGGTGTCGAGCCGCCGTCGAGCAGGCGCGCGATGTAGGGATGCGAGAGTCCCGCGAGCGTCTGGCGCTCGAGACGCAGGCGCGCTTGCACGGCCTCGGAGGAGAGCCCGCGCTTCGAGAGCTTGATCGCGACGAGCTGCTCGAACTCGCGGTCCGCGCGCGAGGCGAGATACACCGAGCCCATGCCGCCTTCGGCGAGCTTCTTCGCGATGCGATAGGAGCCGAGGCGCATGTCGGCTGCGAGCTCCTCGGTGGGTGGAGAGCTCTGCGGCGGACGCGCGCTGGACGCCGTGCGCGGGAGCTTCGCCTCGATCGCGGCGCTGGGGGGCGGCTCGAGGAACGCCTGGTCAGGGACGTCGGCGGCAAGCAGCTCCAGGAGCTCGCCGCGCAGCTCTTCGTCCGCGGGCGCGAGCCGCGCCAGCCGCTCGCGGCGCTCTTCCGCTGAGAGCTCGACCAGCTCGGCGAAGAGCGCTTCCAAGCGGGCGTAGCGTTCCGTCTGGCTCATGGCGCGAGGGAGGCGCGGTAATGTAGGGAGGGAGATTGCAGCGGAGTTGCACCTTAGTGCGGCGGATCGCCCGTTCGCCGGTCAACCCACCGTCCACTGTACAGAAAAGGTGCCAGGCACCTTTTCTGTACAGTGGGGTCAGAGCTTCTGGCCATCGGCGAGGAGGCGGGTGCGGAGCTTCGCGTAGCCGACGCGCTGGACGGGGAGGTCGCTCGCCAGCGCTTCGGCGGCGATCGAGGCGGCCGACTGCGCGAGCACCATAAACACCGGCTCCATGCGGATCGAGCCGAAGGCGATGTGCGAGGCCGAGAGGGCGCAGGGGACGAGGAGGTTCGTGCACTGCGCCTCCTCGGGCACGAGCGAGCGCATCGAGATCGGATAGGGGGGGAAGCCCCCGACCTGCACGTCGCCCTCGTTCCACACGCGCCCGTTCGCGGCGTAGCGCTGCACGTTGTGCGAGTCCATCGTGTACGCAGCGAGGCCGACCGAGTCGTCGCAGCGGCGCTTGCCGACGCAGTCCTGCTCGCTCATCACGTAGGGGCCGATCATGCGGCGCGCCTCGCGCACGTAGAGCGCGTGCGGCCAGCCGCCCGTCGCGACGAACTCGTCCTTCGGCAGACCCCAGCGCCGCACTTCCTTCTGCACCGCGGCCGGGACGCGCGGATCGTTCGCGAGGAACCAGAGCAAGCCCATCTGATAGTCGCGATGCGCGACGAAGAGGCGCTCGCGCTCCGCGTCGCTCGCCTCGGCCCAGGTCCAGCTCCCGCCGATCCAGTCGGTCGAGAACGCGGTGTTGTTGTTCGTGTCGGTCTTCCGGTTCGGCATGCCGATCGAATGCCACGGCACCTTCGCGAAGCCGGCCGCGAAGTAGCGGGCGAGCAGCTCGTAGCGCTGCGCGTCGTAGCTCGCGGGCTGCGGGAACGGCAGGCGGTTCTGGGCGACATCGGTGAGGCACATGCGGAAGCAGTACGCCTGCACCTTGGCGTCGCCCGCGCCGCGCTCTCCGGGACCACCGATCGCGATCTCGGGCAGCAAGCCGCTCTGCGGATCGCCGGGCAATCGATAGGGATCTACCGCGAGGTCGAACTGGTGCTTGTCGAGCTCGGGCTGCACCCCGTTCCAGGTCTCGCCGTAGGTCGCATTGCTCTCGCGGCCGACGGTGTATCTCACGCCCGCGCCGGGCAGCAGATCGCC
>JAEUHW010000362.1 GCA_016793245.1 Planctomycetota bacterium | reverse complement strand
CTGGATCCGTGAACGCCGCGCCCACGATACGCCTCGCGCGCCCCGATGACGAAGGCAAAGTCTCTCGTCTCCTCGACGAGGCGTTTGCTTCGCCTGGTCGCGAATCGCTCCTCTGGTCGATGCTGCGTCGGGAGTATCCCGAGTACGACCCGGAGCTGGCGTTCGTCGCGGAGCGCTCGCCACGCGAGCTCGAAGCGTTCCTGCTCGTGCATCCGCGGACGCTCTGGATCCGCGGCGCGGAAGTTCCCTGCGGTGTCCTGAGCCCGTTCGCCGTCGCGCCGAGCGCTCGCGGAGAAGGGCTCGGTGCCCGGCTGGTGCAACACGCGCTCGCCGCCTGCGCGAAGCGCTTCGAGCTCGTGGTGCTGCTCGGCGAACCGCGTTACTTCCAGCGCTTCGGCTTCCGCCGCGCCTTCGGACATTCGCGCGTGCGCGCGCGGCTGCCGCGCGACCTCGCGGCCCTCGCGGGCGAGGGCTGGCGCGCGATCGGCGGCGGAGATCTCGCCGCGTGCCGAGAGCTGTACGAGCTAGCGTACGCGGGCGTCTCGGGCACCGAGCGGCGCACGCTCGCAGCGGTCGATTGGGATAGCCGCGCGCAGCGCACCCATGTCTTGGTTCGAGAGCGCGCGGGACGAGTCGGCGCGTACGCGCGCTTCCACCTCGGGACCTCGATCGCGGTCGCGGAATGCGCCGCCTCCAGCGCCGAGGACGCCGAGGCGCTGCTCGGCTTCCTCGCGCGCCTCGGGGTCGAGCATGCGCGCGAGAGCTGCGAAGTGCTCGTGCCGCGCCATCATCCGCTCGTGCGCCCGCTGCTCCGCGCGGGCGGCGAGCTCGCGACGCACGATATGACCGGGGCCGTGCTCGCTTGGTGTCCCGAGCCGCGGCGCCTGCTCGCGCGCTTGCTCGCGGGCGGACCCGCCCTCGCAGCGCACGCTCGGGAGCGCTGGGAGGCCTTCGAGCTCGAGCTCCCGGGCGCGACCTGCCGCATCGAGCCCGCAGCGAACGGAGCTCGCGTCGCGGAGTGCTCCGCACCTTCCGCGTCGCACCCTTCCGCGTCGCGCCTCGCGCTGCGCGAGGAGCGCCTCGTGGGCTGGCTCACGGGGCTCGAGCCGCTCCGCGAAGCGCTCGTCGAGCAGCGCGAGCGGCAGAGCGGCGACGACGCCGCGTTCCGCGCGTTGGATCGCCTGATGCCGGAGACCGAGAGCCTCTGGTCCTGGTCGCCGCTCTACGACGTCGTCGGCTGGTAAGCCGGCTTCTCGGCCCAGTTGGTGTGCGGCGCGCGGTTCTTCACGAACCACTGCCAGAGGATCCAGGAGTACGTGCAGGCCCGCACCCCGCGCCGCGCGTAGAAGCCCTGCAAGGCGAAGTGGAGCCGCCGCAGGTTGTAGAAGGGGACGCGCGGGAAGTAGTGGTGCTCGAGGTGATAGTTCGAGAAGCAGAAGACGAAGTCCCAGAAGCGATTCGCCTTCATCAGCGTGCTCCACTTCGCCGGGTCCTTCGGGTCTACGAAATAGTGCTGCCCCAAGCGGTTCAGCGTGAACGCGATGGGGAAGACCAGCAAGAACGGCGTCACGTAGACCTTGAACATCAACCAAGGCCCAGCGACCGCCCAGAGGGAAGCCGCGACGCCGAGGTGCAGCGCGATCGTGAGCAACCGCTCGCCGCGGATCGTGCGGCGCAGCTCTTCGGGATAGCTCGCCATCTCGCGCCGCGCGGCGCGGAAGTAGAGCGGGATCAAGAACGGCGTGCAGTAGAGCGCCTTGTACCAACGCGCATTGATCTTCGGAGAGAGATAGTGGCGCTTCGGATCGTCCTCGGGCGAGCCCAGCTCCTGATGGTGATCCATGTGCCAGCGCTCGAACTGGCTGGCGGAGATGCCGCTCGGCACCGCGTAGAGCACGCCGAGCAGGCGGTGCGCCAGCGACGAGGGACTGCGATGCACGCAGTGATGCACGACTTCGTGCAGGAACACCGTGAAGTTGAACACGGTGAAGCCGGCGAGGAAGGCTCCGGGGATCCAGAGCCACGGTTGGTCGTAGGTCGCCGCGAGCCAGAAGCCGAGGGCCAGCAAGATGTACTGCCGCGCGAGCAGGAGGTAGTGCCTCCAGGGCTTCACGACGTGGAGCTCCTTCAAGAGCTCGTGGCCGACGGCGTCCTGCACTTCCTTGCGCAGGCTGCCGATCGCGTTCGGGTAGAAGTTCGACTTCATGGGGCTGGCGAGCGCTGGGACGCGGGACGTGGGGAGTCGCGCGGAGGGTGCTCGACTCAAGGTTCTACCCTCGGGTCGACCAGCGCGAGGACCGGGCCGAAGAAGATTCCGGTCCGAGCCACACGTGACCGCGTGAGGGGAGCCTAGGCCCCACTCCGAGGGGCTTCAAGGCGCGGACCGAGAGTGCGACGAGGCGTCGCTCCCGGCCGACGCATCGTCGCTCGCGCGCGGCACGCGCAACACCAGGGTGGTCCCCTCCGGCCCAGTCGAGCCGAGCTCGAGCTCGCCCCCCATCTCGCGAGCGATGCGGCGACAGATCGCGAGCCCGAGCCCCGTGCCCGTGGTCTTCGTGGAGAAGTAGGGCTCGAAGAGCCGCGGCTGCGCTTCCGGCGGGATCCCGGGTCCATCATCGCGAATCGCGATGCGCCAGAACCCAGCTTCCCCCTCCGCCATCTCGATCGCGATGCAGCCCGACTCGCGCTGCGCGCCGAGGAGCGCTTGGAACGCGTTGTCGACCAAGTTGAGGAAGACCCGCCGGAGCTCTTCGCGATCCGCGATCACCTCGCCGTCGAGCCCGCGGCGCTCGAGCCGCACGCGGCCGTCCTCGCTCATGCCGCGGAAGAGCTCGAGCACCTGATCGATGATCTCGCCGCAGCGCAAGCGCTCCGGTCGGCGCGAAGGCGCGCCGGCGAAGCGCGCGAAGTCGGCGGCGATCCCCCGCAGGGAATCGATCGAGCGCAGGATGGTCTCCACCGAGCGCTCGAGGATCTCCGGGAACTGCTCGGGCTTCTCGTGGAACGCGCGCGGCAGGAGCTGCGCGGAGAGCCGCATCGGCGTCAGCGGGTTCTTGATCTCGTGCGCGATCTGCCGCGCCATCTCGCGCCACGCCGCTTCCTTCTCGGCGGCGACGAGGCGCTCGCGCGCGCGACCGAGCGCATCGGCCATCGCGTTGAACGCGCGCCCGAGCCGACCGAGCTCGTCGTTGCCGCGGATCGGCACGCGCGCGCTGAGGTCGCCATCGGCGAGGCGATTCGTGAACAAGATCAGATTGCGGATCGGCCGGGTCATCGCGCGCGAGACGAGCACGATCGAGAGCACGCTCCACACCGCGAGGAGGATCGCGCCGCCGAGCAGCAGGTTGCCGAGGAAGCGCACGGTGCCGCGCGTGTCGCGATCGTCGATGCCGACGCCCGCGATCCATCCGAAGCCGCCGCGCTCCTTCGACGCCGTGCGGCGGAAGCCCGAGTGCTTGGGATTGCCCGGGGGATACTCGTAGGACGCGAACCCGCCGTCGGCGGCGGTCACGCGCTCGTGCAGCGAGCGCAGGTCGTGATCGCGCGTGAGGCGCGTGTCGTAGTTCGGGCGGACCGGTGGAAGAGCGTCGGAGCGCCCGTCCACCGCATCGGCGGGCCGATGACCGATGATCGTGTCGCCATCGGCGGCGAAGAGGAATGCATAGCCGGACTCATAGCGCTCGCCTTCGTGCAGCAGCTCGAACTCCTCGCCCACGCGATCGAGCACGTCTTCCTGCACGTGGGCCCACGCCATCGCGAGCACCAGCACTCCCGCGGGCGCTTCCTGAGGATCGTCGGCGAGGCGCACCGGCACGGAGAAGCAGACGACGTAGTCGCGGAGATCGCGCGTCGAAGCGAGCGAGTGCGAGAGCTCGGGCAGCGCGCCGCCGAACGCCGGCGCCGCGCGCACGAAGCTCGCGACGCCGAGCTCGCGGCGCTCGCGCGGCGATGCGTCGGCGAGGCCGAGCTCCGCGGCCCACGAGCGCCCGCTCAGCGCCGGCGCGCGCGGTTCCCCCGGCCGCGAGGCCTGCCACGGCGCGCCGACGGCATTCCCCGCGGCGTCCAACGCGACGGCGCAACGCAGGCGCCAGTCAGTTCCCTGAGCCAACCCCGCCGACACGGCCACGGCGGCCTCGGGGGCCGCGGAACGAGCGAGGTCCTCGAGCAGCTCCTCGAGCCCCGGCGGCGGAGGCGCGATGCCGCGCCACCAGCGCTCGAGCTCCGGCGCATCGCCGTCGCGGGGGATCGCGCCCTCGATCGCGCACATCCAGGTGCCCCCCGGCGCGCGAGGGACGCTCGCGAGGAAGATCGCCCCGAGCTCTCGGCGCGCGCGTTCCTCCTCGAGCAGCAGCGGCTCGCGGCGCCGATCGAGGCGCGCGACACCGGAGATCCACTCCGCGCCCTGGGCTCCGAGATCCGCGGGCGCGAGCTCCAGAGCCGCGCGGAACCACGGCTCGAAGGCCGCGTTGCAGCGCGCGCTCCGCGCGAGCGCCGCGCGCGCGCGCCCGTCGTCTCGCGTCCCGGCGGCACTCGCGAGGATCCGGCCAGAGACGTGGACCAGCGCCGCGAACGAGTAGACGCCGCGATCGCGCAGCTGCGCTTCGAACGACGCCGAGAGCTCGCCCTCCAGCCCGCTCCAGACTTCGCGCGGCGCGACGCCGTACGCGCGCAGGATCTCCCGACAGCGCGGATCGCGCGCCAGCGTCCGCGCATCGATCGAGCCATGCTCGAGGCTCCGGTCCAGCTCGCGCGCGAGCTCTTCCGCGCGCGCGCTCAGGAAGTAGCGCATCACGTCGCCGATCAGCCGATCTTCCACCTGCCCGCGCAGGAGGAGGGCGTAGGCCATGAGGCCCACGACCAGCGGGATCGCGATCGCGGCGATCAGCTTGAACGAGAGGCGGCGGATCCCCACGGCGGACGAGGCTCGAGGACTCGGAACGGGGCCATTGTGACCAGACCCGCCCTCCCCGCCAGCGCGCAGGCTCGCGGAGGGGGCAGAACTGCGGACAAGAAAAAGTTTCGCTCGGTTACCCGCGTTCTGGCGGAGGTAGAGGGGGGCGCTCGCGCGGAAGCGACGAGCGCGACGCGCACCGCCGCACGACAAGGCTCCTCCAGCCGCAGCGCGTCGACCACGGAACACGAAGTGGCGATCCGGGCACCTCGCAACGGAATCGGATCCAGGGGGCGCGAGACCCGGGTCGCCGCTTTTCTTTCTCTCCCGCCGTGCTGCGCCTGCGTTCGATCCGACGCGAGCTGCGCCGGCGCCCCTCGCCACGGCGAGCGGAGCCCCGAACCAGCGGGCGTGCGCCGCGGTGCTCGCAGCGCGAGACGAACCGCTCCGCGCACGGCCCTTGGTCGAGCGGTCCCGCATCGAGCCAGGGCGAATCGCGCCGGATCGACGCGAGCCGTGTCGAATCGAACGGGGCGCGCGCGCTAGATTGCGCCGGTGTCCGCTCCCGCGCCGACCTTCGCGATCGTCCGCCTCTCCGCGCTGGGCGACCTCCTGCACACGCTGCCGGCGGCCTTCGATCTGCGCACGGCGCGGCCCGAAGCGCGCTTGCTCTGGATCGCGCAGCGCGAGTGGGCGCCGCTCCTCGCGAGCTTGCCCTGGCTCGACGAAGTGATCCCCTTCGATCGGCGCGGCGGCTGGCGCGCGTGGCGCGCGATGCGTCAGCAGCTCGGAACGAGAGCGCTCGACGTCTCGCTCGACTTCCAGGGCAACTGGAAGAGCGCCGCGGCAGCGCTGGCCAGCGGAGCGCGTCGGCGCTTCGGGCTCGCGCGCGCCGATCGCCGCGAGCCGGGGCTCGGCTGGCTCTACCATCGCGTCGCGACGCAGAGCCCCGCGCCTCACGCGCTCGATCGCGCGCGCCACGCGCTCGCGAGCTGGTTCGATCTCACGCCCGCTTCCGCTCCGCCGGACTGGGAGCGCGTGCTGCCGAGCAGCGCCATCGATCGCGCGGAGGCGGAGCGCCTGATCCAGACGCTCGAGCTCGACGGAGCTCCGCCGCTGGTGCTGCTCCTCCCCACCCAGCGCCCCGATCCGCGCGCCTGGCCGGCCGCGGCTTGGGCCGAGCTCGCGCGCGAGCTCGCGCGTTGCGGCTTGGCCCCGCTCTTCATCACCGGCCCCGCGGAGAGCTCCCTCGGCGCGGCGCTGGAGCGCGAGCTAGGAGCCGGCACCGAGCGAGGCGCGCGCATCCGCCATCTCGTGGGCCAGCGCGGCGTGCTCGTCGCGATCGCGCTCTTCCGCTCCCTGCGCGGGCGCGCGCTCACCGCGATCGCGAGCGACAGCGGTGCCTTGCACCTCGCCGTGGTCGGCGGTCTCCGCGCGATCGCGCTCGCGGGCCCGCAGGATCCGCGTCGCACCGGACCGCATGGAGTAGGTCACCGCGTCGCGACCGCCGCGCGCGAGCTGCCGTGTCGCCCTTGTCTCGCGCGGCGCTGCCGCCTCGCTTCCGGGCCGGTCTGCCTCGACGAGCTGAGCGCACGCGAGGTGCTCGAAGCCGTGCTGCAGCTCGCCGCCGAGCGGAGCGGCTGACGCGAGCAACGAGAGCAGCAGCGCAGCCTGCGAAGCCCTGCGCGAGGCGCGTGGGCTACGCGGGCTCCCATCTCGCTCAGCGCTCTCCGGAGCCCGCGTCCTCGACCACGCCTTCCTCGGAGATGTCCTTCGGAACGCGGCCCTGATCGGGCAGGGCCGGAACGGTCGACGGCGCGATGCCGAGCTGCACTTCGATCTGGCGCACGCGTTCGAAGGTATCGCGGTACGAAGGCAGGTCGATCAGGAGGTCGCGGTAGAGCGCGCGCGCTTCGGCGAGCTCGCCCGCGTCCTCGAGGCGGCGCGCTTCGTCGTAGATCCCCGGCGCGAGACTCAAGCGCTGGCGGAGGTCCATCAGCGCGCGCTGCGCGCGCGCGTAGGTGAACCAGATCTCGGGCTTCCGCATGAACTCCTGCGGGTCGAAAGCCGAGTCCAGGAGATAGCGCTTCTCGCGCGGGATCTTCTGCAGCTCGGTGGTCGCGAGCAAGGCCGGATCGCCCTGCACGCGCTCGACGATCTCGAAGAAGCGCGTCACGGCCTGGTCGTAGCGCCCTTCGAACTCGAACTTGCGGCCTTCGAGGTAGCGCGCGAGGAGCTCGTAGCTCATCAGCTTCTGCGCCTCGTGGTCGAAGTCCGGCGCTTGGCGCTGCGTGAGCAGGCGGCCGCGTTCCAGCAGGCGCTTCGTTTCGTCGAATTCGCCGCGCGAGCGGGCGCGACGCGCCTTCTCGAGCAGGTCGGTCGCCTCCGCCTCGTGGGTCATCTCGACCAGGAGCGCTTCGCCTTCTCGATAGCCGGGGTGGCGCTCCAGCAGCAAGCGCAGCGCCGCGCTCGCGGCGTGCCAGCGCTGCGCTTCGATCAAGTCGCGGATCACCGCCATGCGCAGATCGAGGATCGGCTGGTCGAGCTGGGAGAGGCGACGCGCCGCGCCCTCGTGCGCGTCATCGAACTCGCGCGTGCGCTCGAAGTGCCAGCGCGCGACGCGGATCTCGTTCGCGTTGAGGTCGCGGTTCCCCTGCTCGTAGTAGCGCTGCGCCTTGGTCCGATCCCACGCGGCGAGGGTGCGCACTTCGCTCAGCGCCTCGATCGTCTCGGCGTCTCCGGGCCAGAGGCGATCGGCCTCGAGGAGGAGCGCCTCCGCGGTGGTGAAATCGCCATCGATGGACTTCTCGCGCGCCTGCTTGACGAGCACGTCTCCCAGGTCGCGCCGCACCTTGAGGACCCAGCGCTTGACGGCCTCGTCCTCGGGGCGCAGGGCGAGAGCCCCGCGGAAGATCTCGAGGGCCTCCTCGAACTTGCCCTGCAGGTAGAGGGTGCGGCCCTCCTCGACGGCGGTCGCGATGCGGGCGTTCCGGAGGCGGGTCGCGAGCGCGTCTTGCTCCTCGCCTTGGCGCTCGGCCTCGAGATAGTGTCCGAGCGCCCCGCGGAAATCGCCGTCGGCGTACGCGGCGTCCCCGCGATCCAAGGCGCGCTGGCCCGCGCCGCAAGCGGCGAGGAGGAGCAGGAGGAGAGCACCCGTGCTCCCGGTGAGCACGGAGGAGAAGCGGCCTTCACGGCGCGAGAGGGCGGAGGACGGCATCGTGAGGTCGTGAGCTCGCGAAAGCGGCGAGGTGCGGCCCTCGCCCGGGTTGGCCGAAGATGCTGCTCTCCGGTCGCCGAGAAAAACCAAGCTCCAGACTGGCCGCGAGGCCGGCCCGGAACGAGCCTGGGTTGACGAGGTGAGCGCAGGCCGCCTTCCCCGCCAGGCAGAAAGTCTGCCCGGCCCCACCGAGAGTTCAAGGACCCGAGCCCCTACCCTCCCCGCATGGCCGCTCGCTCGCGCAACGAATCCTTCCACGATCGCTGGGCCGGACGCTACGACGCGGCCTACGAGGACGACCCCTATTGGCGCTTCTACCGGACGATCACCTGGAACCATTTGAAGCCCCATCTCCCGCGCTCCTTGCCGGCGCGCGTCCTCGATCTCGGCTGCGGCACGGGGGAATGGGGCATCAAGCTCCTGCGCTCCGGCTTCGAGGTCACCTTCGTCGACCTCTCGCAGGGCATGCTCGATCAAGCCGCGCGGAAGGTGGAGGAACTCGGGCTCGAGGCGAAGGCCACCTTCGCGAAGACCGAGATCGCCTCACTCGAGGGCCTGGAGGAAGGAGCCTTCGCGTTCGCGACCGCCCAAGGGGATCCGCTCTCCATGACCCCCGATCCGCGCGCGGCGCTCCGGCGGATCGCGGCGCTCCTCGCCCCGGGCGCCTGCCTCGTCGCCTCCGTCGATGCGCGCGCCGGTCAAGTCGACGCGTACTTCGAGCACGCGGATTGGGAGGGAATGGGTCAGCTCGTCGAGCGCGGCCGCAGCGAGTTCCTGACGCGCCGCCGCGACGAGCGCTTCGAGACGCACGCCTTCGAGCTCGAGGAGCTGGAGCAGCTCTGCCGCCGCGCGGGCTTGGAGTGGGTCGACGCCATCGGCAAGCTCGTGCTGCCGTTGCGGCGTTACCCGGAGTGGCTCGCCGACGAGAAGCGCTTCCGCGAGCTCCTGCGACGCGAAGAGAGCCTGCACGGCAAGGCGAGCTGGATCGGTCGCGCGAGCCACCTGCAGTTCGTCGCGCGGCGACCGCGCCAGGAAACCTGAGCCTCTCAGCTCCGCATCGCCGCGTAGCGCGCGCAGCCCAAGCTGCCGAAGAAGGCGAGCGGACCGAAGCAGGCGATCATCGCGTGCAGCACGCGCTGCGTGCCGAGGTCCCGACAGACGAGATCCGTCGCGAAGAACGCGATGCACGCGAGGAGCGCACCGAAGACGCCATCGCTCCCGCCGCGCTCCAAGCGGACGCAGCCGGGCAAGCCGAGCAGCAGCAGCGCGAGGCCAGCGAGCGGGAACGAGGTGCCGTAGAGCGCGAGCGTCTCCAAGCGCGGGTCCTCGGGATAGAAGGTGCGGAGGCGCCGCACCTGCCCCATCGAGAGCGCCACCGGGTCCTCCGCCAGGCGATCGAGCGCGACGAGATCGTCGGGCCGGAAGCGCACGCGCCAGAGCCGCGCGACCTCCCCCGGAAGATCGCCGCCGATCAGCTCGGGCACGGCGAGCGACTCCTCGCCGGGCTCGAGCTTCTGGTGGATGCGGACGGGGACGCCCTCGCGCTGCTCCGCGTCGGGCGGCTGCGCGAGGAGCCGCCAGACCCCTCGAGAACCGCTGGTCGACTCGAAGCGCGCCCGCGGCGCGAACAAGGTGAGCTCCTTTCCCTTCTCGTCGTGCCGGCTCACCGTCAGGCCCTCGATCTCGCGCGCCACGGGGTCGTAGCGCTCGAACCCGGCGAAGAGGTCGGGCTGATCGCGGAACCAGCGCTTCTCCAAGCGATAGTCGCTGACGCCGCGCGTGACGCGCGCCTCGACGCGGTCCTTCGCGGCGAGCAACGGTGGGAGCAAGGTCTCGCGGAGCGCGATCATCGCGCCGCACGCGAGCAGACCGCCCAGCAGCGCGGGCAGGAGCAAGCGCTGCAGCGAACGGCCCGCCCCGAGCACCGGCGCGAGCTCGTGCGAACGCCGCAGCGAGAGCGCGGTGAAGAGTCCGGCGAAGAAGGTCACGAACGGGCCCATCCCGAGGAAGATGAGCGGGATCTGCAGCGCGAAGTAATAGAGCAGGTGCAGCACGAACCCGGCGTCCTCGCCGCGCTGCGCGAGCTCCTCCTGCGACTGCAGGAAGTCATCGAGCTGGCCCAGGCTCGTGCTGACGAGCATCAAGCCGACGATGAAGAGCAGGGCTACGGCGTAGCTGGAGGCGAAGCTGCGCAGCACGTAGCGGTCGAGGCGATCGAGCATGCCGGATTCCTGGGAGGCGGAGAGCATGCCTTCCACCGCGCGGAAGCGAAAGCTCGGGTGGGCCGCGCCGCGAGGGAGCGGTTAGGCTGCCCGCGTGACTCACTCCGAACGCGCCGACGCCGCCGTGCTCGAGGTCTGGAAGCAGTCCTCCGAACGCATCGTCGCGCTCTGCCGCGGCGCCGAGGGCGAGCTCTTCGTGCGGAAGACCCACCGCGGAGCGCGCGGCGCCGCGCGCGCGCGGCGCGAAGCGCGCTCGCTCGCGTTCCTCGCCGCCGCCGGCCTCCGCGTGCCGCGCGTGCTCGGTCTCTCCCTCGGTCCCGAAGAGAGCTCTCTCGACCTCGAGCGACTCGCCGAGCACCGCCCGCTCGAAGTCCTGCTGCCCGAGCACGCGACCGAGCGCGCCGCGGCGCGCGCGGGCTTAGCCCTCCTCCCCGCGGCGCTCTCGCTCGTCCGCGCCGCGCGCCGCGCCGGTCTCGCCGATCCCGATCTGCATGCGGGGAACCTGCTCGCGGGCCCGAGCTCCGCGCTCGCGTTGATCGATCTGCACCGCGCGCGCCGCGTGCCCCGCTCGCTCGCGCGCTTCGGCGAACGACGTTCCCTGCGGCGCTTCCTGCGCTTCTTCCTCCCCTTCGCCGCGCCGGCACAGCTCGCCTCGCTCCTGCGCGGAGCGGTCGCCGATCCCCTCTCGCTCGTGCGCGCCGCGCAGCACTCGCGCCGCGCGCTGCTCTGCGGCAAGGACCGCCGCGCGAGCGGCCGTCATCGCTCGTTCGCCCGCGAGAGCCGCGCGGACGGCAAGTGGATCCACGCGCTAGGGCTGGAACCCGCGATCCGCGCCCGCGCGCTCCGCTGCGCCGCGGGCCTGGAGGCCGCCGAGAAGATCCTGAAGCAGCGCGCCGA
>JAEUHW010000337.1 GCA_016793245.1 Planctomycetota bacterium | reverse complement strand
TGGGGCTCTGGAACGCGCTCCCGAACGTCACGGCCCGGAGCGCAGCCGCGCCCGGAGGCGACACAAGCGGCGTGAACGACGCGCCATCTCACGAACGCTCTCCCGCCCCATTCACGCCTCGATCCACGAACACCACGATCGCCCGCACGCACGCGTCGGGCGCGCCGCTTGTTTCGCCGCAGGGCCGGGCGAAGCGTCGCGGCGCGACCAACGTCCGAACGCTCCGAACTCGCGACAACGTCGCCGAATCGACTTCGACGTCCTTCGCACGAACGCGACCGACCTCGCGCTCGCTCGCTCTCGCTCGCGCGTTCGATCCCGCTCTCACCCCCAGCACAAAGTTCCAGAGCCCCCACCCTCACGTGGGGCTCTGGAACGCGCTCCCGAACGTCACGGCCCGGAGCGGAGCCGCGCCCGGAGGCGACACAAGCGGCGTGAACGACGCGCGATCTCACGAACGCTCGCTCGCCCCATTCACGCCTCGATCCACGAACACCACGATCGCCCGCACGCACGCGTCGGGCGCGCCGCTTGTTTCGCCGCAGGGCCGGGCGGAGCGTCGCGGCTCGACCAACGTCCGAACGCTCCGAACTCGCGACAACGTCGCCGAATCGACTTCGACGTCCTTCGCACGAGCGCGAACGACCTCGCGCTCGCTCGCCCTCGCGAAACGCGTCCAACCTCGCACTCATCCCCCAGCACAAAGTTCCAGAGCCCCCACCCTCACGTGGGGCTCTGGAACGCGCTCCCGGACGTAACGGCACGGAGCGCAGCCGCGCCCGGAGGCGACACAAGCGGCGTGAACGACGCGCCATCTCACGAACGCTCGAACGCCCCTGTCGCGCATCGATCCACGAACACCACGATCGTTCGCTCTCGCGCGTCGGGCGCGCCGCTTGTTTCGCCGCAGGGCCGGGCGGAGCGTCGCGGCTCGACCAACGCCCGAACGCCCCGAACGCCCCGAACGCCTCGAACGCCTCGAACGCCTCGAACGCTCAACAACGTCGCCGAATCGACTTCGACTTCAACCGCACGAACGCGACCGACCTCGCTCTCGCTCACGCGTCCGATCTCGCCCTCCTCCCCCAGCACAAAGTTCCAGAGCCCCCACCCTCCAGTGGGGCTCTGGAACGCGCTCCCGCATTGCACGGCCCGGAGCGCAGCCGCGCCCGGAGGCGACACAAGCGGCGGGAACGACGCGCGACCTTACGAACGCCCGAGCGCCCCAGTCACGTCTCGATCCACGAACACCACGATCGTTCTCTCTCGCGCGTCGGGCGCGCCGCTTGTTTCGCCGCAGGGCCGGGCGGAGCGTCGCGGCACGACCAACATCCGAACGCCCCGATCTCGAGAAAACGTCGCCGAATCGACTTCGACTTCCACCGCGCAAACGCGAACGATCTCGCTCTCGCACGATCATCCGCTCTCGCGCGTCGGGCGCGCCGCTCGTTTCGCCGCAGGGCCGGGCGGAGCGTCGCGGCTCGACCAACGCCCGAACGCCCCGAACTCGTGACAACGTCGCCGATTCGACTCCGACGTCCCTCGCACGAGCGCGAACGACCTCGCGCTCGCTCGCCCTCGCTCGCGCATCCGATCTCGCGCTCATCCCCCAGCACATAGTTCCAGAGCCCCCACCCTCGAGTGGGGCTCTGGAACGCGCTCCCGAACGTCACGGCGCGGAGCGGAGCCGCGCCCGAAGGCGACACAAGCGGCGTGAACGACGCGCCCTCTCACGAACGCTCGGGCGCGCCGTTCACGCATCGATCCACGAGCACCACGACCGTCCGCACGCGCGCGTCGGGCGCGCCGCTTGTTTCGCCGCAGGGCCGGGCGGAGCGTCGCGGCTCGACTAACGTCCGAACGCCCCGAACTCGTGCGAACGTCGCCGAACGCGACCGACCTCGCTCTCATTCCCCAGCAGAGCGTCCCAGAGCCCCACCTCCCGGTGGGGCTTCGGAGCGCGCGAGTGCGAGCCACCTCCACGCCGGCGCCGTCGAAGGATCGAAGCGCCGCCCCTCAGCTCTTGAAGACCCACTTCACGAGCTGCGTCAGCTTCGGCGCCTGGCCGTGCGAGAGCAGGCCGACCCGGAAGATGCGGCCCGCGGCGAAGACGCAGAAGATCGCCATGGCGACGCAGAGGGCGAGGCCGAGGTAGGGCTCCCAGGCGTTCAGCGGGCCGGGCGGGATCGCCTGACGCGTGACCATCAGCATCGGCGTCGCGAAGGGGACGAGCGAGGCGATCATGGCGAAGCTCGAGTTCGGCTCCTCGATCACCTGCGGCCAGACGAACATCGGGAGCATCACGACCAGCATGACCGGCGTGATGAGGCTCTGCGCATCGTTGAGATCGTTGCAGGCAGCGCCGATCGCAGTGAAGAGTGAGCCGAAGAGGAAGACCCCGGCGATCGTGTAGAGGGTGAACCACACGAAGAGCTGCGGATCGAGAAGAGCGCCGAGATCGAAATGATTGAGCACGCCGTACCCGCCGGCGACGTAGAGCACACCGAGCGTCAGCGAGACGCCGACGCTCGAGATCAGCTTGCCCATCATGAGATCGAAGGGCGGCACGGAGCCGAGCAGCACCTCGCTCACGCGGTTCATCTTCTCTTCGACGACGCAGTTCAGCTGCCGCGGAGCGCCCGACATGATCAGCATGAAGAGCAGCATGCCCAGGCCGACGCCGACGCCGGTCTGCATCCCCTTCGTATCGACGACGCCGACCTGGATCGTACCCTCGGCGGTGCGCACCGCGAGCTCCTGCGGCACGACGGCCACGGGCGCCAGCTTCTTCTTCAGGGCATCCAGCTCCTCGCCCTCGAAGCGCTTCCGCTGCACGTTCTCGGTGAGCTGCGCGCCGAGCCACTGGCGCAGATCGCCCGAGGTCGAGCGCGCGTGGAAGCTCGCCTTCGCCGTCGGCGCCGCCTCGATGACGCCCGACTCGATCCAGAGGTAGGCGTGCAGCTCGCCGTTCCGCACGCGATCGGCGAGCGCGAGCTGGATCTCGGGATCGCTCTTCCCCGCCAGGGTCGCCGCGTCCGGAGCCTCGACGAGGTAGCGCGGGTGGATCTGCTCGCCCGAGCTCTTCTCGCGGATGCCTTCGGCGTTCCGCTTCTCGGCCGCCGTGGCGAGCGCGGCGACGAGCTCGCCGCCGCTGCGATCGACGACCGCGATCTTCTGATCGCTGATGTCGCGGTTGTTCTCGAGCAGCGGCTTCAGCGCGATCATCCCGCCCATCAGGATGGGCATCAGGATGACGGAGATCACGAAGGCCTTCGTCTTCACCGCCAGCACGTATTCGGCGATGGCCACCGTCCAGATCTTAGACACGCTTCACCTCCGCCGCTTCGGGCCCCGCGATGCGCACGAAGATGTCGTGCAAGGAAGGACGCGCGATCTCGAAGAGCTGCACGTTCGCCCGCGCGCTCACCTGCTGCAGCAGCACTTGAGGATCGCCGTCATAGCGCACCTCCTTGTAGTTGCCGTAGTCGCGCACCGCGCGCACCCCGGGCAATCCCTCCAGCGGCGGCGCGCCCGAGCCCAGGCGCAGACGCACGGTGTCCTCCCCGTACTGGCGCTGGATCGCGTCGAGCGGCGCGTCGAGCACCTTGTTCCCGCGGAAGATCATGAAGATCACGTCGCAGAGCTTCTCCGCCATCTCCATGTCGTGGGTGGAGAAGACGACCGTCGAGCCCCGGCGATGCAGCTCGAGCACGGCATCGCGCAGGATGTCGGCGTTCACGGGGTCGAGGCCCGAAAAGGGCTCGTCCAGGATCACCAGCTTCGGATCGGAGACGATCGTCGCGATGAACTGCACCTTCTGCGACATGCCCTTCGAGAGCGTCTCGATCTTCTTGTCGGCCCACTTCACGAGGTCGAAGCGCTCGAGCCAGGGGTCGATGCGCGGGTCGAGCTCGCGCCGCTTCAACCCCTTCAGCGCGCCGAAATAGCGCAGGGCCTGCCGCACCTTCATCTTCTTGTAGAGGCTGCGTTCCTCCGGCAGATAGCCGATCTCGTCCTTGGCGGCGCGGAGATCCCGCCGGCCCAAGACCTCGATCTCGCCCTGGTCCGGGACCAAGATGTTCAGGATCATGCGCAGCGTCGTCGTCTTCCCCGAGCCGTTCGGACCGATGAAGCCGTAGACGGCTCCCTCGGGCACGGACAGACTGAGGTCGTTCACGGCGACGTGCGTGCCGAAGCGTTTCGTCACGCCGGCGATGCGAATGGCGACCACCAACTCCTCCTTCGACGATCTCGCGCCGCGGCCGGGATCAAGGGCCGCGTCCCAGATGGCGGCCCCTGCGGCCGACGGCGGGCGGGAGATCATGCCCGAGCCGCTGCGCTCCGCCCATGCGGAGATTCCAAGCGCCTCCGCAAGTCTCGCCGCGCCCCCCATCGTTCCGACGACGCTCGCCGGCAAGGATCTCGTGCTCTACGACGGCGATTGCGGACTCTGTGATCGCTCGGTGCGCTTCCTGCTCGCCCGGGATCGCCGGGATCGCCTGCGCTTCGCCTCACTCCAATCGCCGTGGGCCCCTTGGGCTCTCGCTCGCCACGGCCTGCCGCCGACGCGCGAGGACTCGATGCACGTGCTGGTCGACGTCGGCACGCCGGCGGAGCATCTGCTGCTGCGCTCCTCCGCCGCGCTGCACCTCGCCGCCGCGATCGGCTTCCCCTGGGCGCTGCTCCGTATCTTCTGGATCGTCCCGCGCCCTCTCCGCGATCTCGCCTATCGCTTCATCGCGCGGAACCGCAAGCGCTGGTTCGCCTCTCCGAGCTGTCCGATCGGCGCTGCACGTCCCGCGGGTGCGGCAGACAAGCTACTCGACGAGCTCTTGCCCCCGTCGGCGTGACCCTCGGCGAAGCGGAGCCTAGGAACAAGAACGACCTCGTCCCGAGCGTCCCGTCCTTCACTCCCATGCTTCCCCGCTCTTGGTGCTGCGCCCTTCTCTGCTTCCTCTCCGGCACGGCCGAGCTCGGCGCTCAGAACGGCACCCGCGAACGGCGCGTGGCCGCGCCACCGTTCCTCTCGAACCCTTCCTATGGCATCCGCCCGCCTGACGGCGAGCTCCGGATTCGCTACCCGAAGCAACCAGAGCTGCGCCGTGCGACGGCGCTGACCTTTCCCGCCGCAGCGCTGGAGCTGCGCGACGCCGCCGACGTCTTGCAGGAAGTGCTCTTCAGCGGGCGCGACGCCGAGCACCGCGGCCTCCTCCTGCGCTTCAGGGTGCGCGCCCCCAACGCGGCAAGCTGGCAGCTCGAAGACCAATGCGTGCTCCCGGACCGCGATCTCGTCGGCATCGCGCACGCGCGAAGCAACGGCACGCTGTACGCCCTCGACGCGACGAACGCCGTGATCCTCCGCGCGAGCTGGAGCTCCGGCACCCCGCTTCCTCCGGCCTCCTCCTGGACCGAAGTGGCGAGCTTCGGAGATCTGGCGGACGACGTGCAGCTCGAGCTGTGCGGCCTCTCGATCACTTCCGACGGCGCACCCGTCGTGTTGCGTTCCTCTCTCGTCTCGGCGGAAGGCTGCATCGCCACCGAGGAAGAGCGGCGCTTCTTCGAGATCGTCGACGAGGGCCGCAGCGTCTCGCTCCGCCTCGTGGTTCGACCCAGGGAGGAACCCGCTCCCAAGATCGCCGCCGATCGACTCGAGCTCTCGTGCACCGAGCTCCCCGTCCGAGGCGCGGCGGGCACCGAGGTCGAGATCGTGCGCCTGGACGCCCGGGGATCGGCGCACGCGATCGCGCGCGGGCGCCTCGACGAGACCGGCCGCGGCACGCTGCGCTTCGCCGATCCGTCGGACCTCGCTTTCGGCGCCGTCTACGCAGCGCGCGTCGCGGGCAGCGCGCGCGCGCACGGGCCGTTCCTCGCCGCCGAGCGCGTGTGGCCCAGCGGCGCGGATCGACTCGGCACGCATGAGCTCCGCTGGGGCGGCTCGCTCGCCGTGCTCGCGTATCCCGGCTCGCGCGTCTTCGCCTCGGAACTCGAGCTCCAGCCGCACGAGGCCGCGCGCGAGCGCGCCCCGCGCGCGCGGCTCCTCCTCGGAACGGAGCGCGACGCGATCCTCACCTGCGGCCGCGCGCAACTCCTCGATGCGCGCCACGTGATCGCGGGCTCGCCGACGCGCGTGGCGCTCCCCATCCCCGCGGAGTCGCGCCTCGGCGGCTCGGAGCTCCGCCTGCAGTGGATCGTCGAGGACGGCGACGCGCTCGCGCTCTCGTCGATCCGCGGGCTCGCGCTGCGCCGAGAAGCGTGGTTGCCTCCCGAAGCGCCCGCGTTCCTCGCCTCGATGGCGAGCAGCGCGCCTCCGGACGAGCCCGCGAACACGCGGGAAGAGGCCTGGGAACGCTGGATGCGCGCGCTCCGCGCCAAGCCGTTCTCCCTCGAGGAGCGGTCCGCGATCGAGCAGCGCCTCGTCGGCCACTGAGCAGGCGGAGAGCGGCGTTCGCATGCTATTCTCCGCCCCCTTCTCTCTCGCCTCACTCGTTCCCCCGCCCGCACGCGCACGCCCCCCTCGCGGATGAAGCCCTCCCTGCTCGGCGCCCTGCTGCTCGCGCTCCCTTCCGGTGCCCTCGCGCAGCAGCCGCTGCCCTACGGCTTTGCGATCGCGCGCGATCCCTTCGCCGCTCGCGCGGGTCTACAGCTCGTCGAGCATGCGAGCGGCACGACGCTCGAGCTCGGGGCCCTCGCCGACCCCGATCTCGCGGGGCTCGCCGAAGCCCCCGACGGGCGCCTCTTCAGCTTCGATCCCGCGACCGCCGAGCTCGTCGAGCTCTCCCGCGTCGATGGTCGTGAACTTGCACGCACGGCGCTCGGCGTCCCGGCTCCCGGAGCGGGCGCGCCTTGCGGCTTGGCCGTCGACGCGCGCGGTCGCGTGCTCGTCGCCTGTGGTTCGCCAGCGCAGCTCTACGAGATCGACCTCGCGAAGCCGCAGCGCGCGAAGCTGCGCGCGGCGCTCGAGGACGAGGCGATCGGCCTGGCCGCGCTCGGCGACGGGCTGCTCGCGCTGCTGCGCGCGCCGACGCGCGCGGTGCTGGCACTCGAGCCAGCGACCGGCGCGCTCGTGCCGCTCACCGGCGTGGCACTCCCCGACTTCACCGGAGGAGACCTCGACTACGACGCGAGTGGCAAGCTGTACGCCATCGATCGCGAAGGCGCGTTGCTCGCCGTGGACCCGGTGAGCGGCGCGATCACGCGTTCGCCGCTCCTCGTCCTCGACGAAGCCCGGGGCTTCTCGCTCCCGACGACGCCCTTCTGCGCCTACGTCTTCGAGGACGACGGGCGCGGCGCGCTCGCGCGCCTCGATCTCACGAGCGGCCGCTTGGAGCGCCTGCCAGCGAACTCGCCACGCCGCGCGATCGCGCTCGCCGCGGCGCGCGATGGCCGCCTGCTCGCGCTCGATGACGAAGCCGATCGAGTGCTCGCCGTCGATCCGCTGAGCGGAGCTACGACGCCGCTCGAGCTCCCGCTCGGCTTCGACGTGAGCGGTGGCGGTCTCGCGTTCGACGCAGCTCAGAACCTCTGGCTCGCCGATGCCAGCGGCGCCCTCTTCCTCGTCGATGACGTGCGCGGCAGCGCCGTCCTCCGCGGCAACCTCGCTCACGCGATCCAATCGCTCGCGTTCGATGGCGCGCGCCTGCTCGGGCTCGAAGGCGACCGCGTCTTCGTGATCGATGCAGCGAACGTCGTCGCGACGCCGCTCCCGAGCGCGCTCGGAGGCTTCGGCGCCGCCGGCGGGTTCCTGGGTGCCAGCGCCGCGAACGGTCTCTTCGGACTGACGCGCGCGGGCATCCTGTTCGGCGCGAGCGGCAGCAGCGGCGCGGGGCTCTTCCTCGCGCGCACGGCACTCAGCTCGCCGCGCGGCTGCACGCTGGTTCCCTGTCCTGCGGGTTTGGGCACGCTCGCGCTGGAGCAGGTACAGCTCAGCGTCTCGCGCAGCGGCGCGACGCTCGGCTCGAGCGGAACCGATTCCTGGACGATGCGCGGGACCTTGCCGAGCGCGGGCTTGCCCGCCGATCGCACCGGCGTCGAGCTCGAGGTCTTCTTGAACGGTCGCTCGCTCGCCGCGCGAGCCGCGCTCGATGAGCGTGGGCGCTTCCGCAGTGAACGCGGCGCCGAGCCCGCCCTCGATCTGCGCCTCGATGGCGATGGCTCGTTCGACCTGCGCTTCGAGGCCGTCGACCTCGCGCGGCTCGTGCCCTTCGCGGATGGCACCGCGCGCTTGCCGCTCGTCGTGCACGTCGATCTCGCGGTATCGAACTCCAGCCTCGCGGCACCCCGCACCCGCGCGCGCGCCGTGCTCGACGCGACCGCGCGCGAGGGGCTCGACGTTCGCGCGAAGCTCGCCCGAGCGGGCAACGGCGCGCAAGGGGTCTGCGCCATCGACGTCGCGCACGCGCGCGAGATCGTCGATCTCTCGCATCGCCTGCGCGTGAAGGGCGAGCTCCAGCCCCCGGGCGGCGGGCCGCTCGAGCTCATCGACGATCCCCGCACCGAACGCGACGTGCGCATCACCTTCGGCGCGACGGCGATCGAGATCTCGTACGACGAATTCAAGGTCAGCGGGTCGAAGCTGCGCTACGTGGACCGCCGGCGCAGCTTGATCGGCGGTCTCCGCGAGCTGGAGATCGATCTCGCGCGCCGGCGCATCAAGGTCCTCACCTACCCGCTCGTCGACACCGGACTGCCGAGCAGCGGCTCGGGCAGCCCCACCGCGGTCGCCGTCCCGTTCAGCGTGCGCGTCGCGACGCCGAACGGGCCGCTCTTCTTCGCGACCGAGCTCGACCTGCGGCGCAAGAAGGACACGGCCAAGACTTGGGAGCGCGGCGCGCGCTGAGCGGGAACGCATCACGAGGAGGCCAGCGATGGGATTCTGGGATCAAGTGCGCGGCGAGTTCATCGACATCGTCGAGTGGCTCGACGACGGCAGCGGCGCCCTCGCGGTGCGCTTCGAGCGGCATCAGAACGAGATCAAGAACGGCGCGCAGCTCGTCGTGCGCCCCGGCCAGGCCGCCGTCTTCGTTCGCGAAGGAGAGCTCGCCGACGTCTTCGGCCCCGGCCGCACCATCCTGGAGACGGCGAACCTGCCGATCCTCTCGACGCTCCTCGGCTGGAAGCACGGCTTCGAGAGCCCCTTCAAGGCCGAGGTGATCTTCGTGCGCACGACGCGCGTCACGAATCTGAAGTGGGGCACGTCGAACCCCGTGCTGCTCCGCGATCCCGACCTCGGCATGGCGCGACTGCGCGCGTTCGGCAGCTTCGCGATCGAGGTGCGCGATCCGAAGCGCTTCGTCGAGCGCCTGGTCGGCACCGATCAGCAGCTCCACGTGGACGAGCTCCACGACGCGCTGCGCCAACACGTCGTCGCGCGCTTCTCCGATCTCGTCGCCGAGAAGCAGATCCCCCTCCTCGAGATCGCTGCCCACGCCGACGAGCTCGGCTCCGAGCTCGAAGAGCGCGCGCGGGAGAGCTTCGCCGAGTACGGCCTCGAGCTCTGCGAGCTGCGCGTCGAGAACCTCTCGCTGCCGCCGGAGGTCGAGCGCGCGATCGACGAGCGCGCGCGCATGGGCGCGCTCGGCGACCTCGGGGCCTATCAGCAGCTGCAGGCTGCGGATGCGCTGCTCGCCGCCGCGCAGAACGAGGCCGATGGCGGTGCGGGGAGCGGCCTCGGAATGGGCCTCGGCTTCGGGCTCGGGAATCAGATGGCGCAGAGCCAGATGGCGCCGAACGTCGCGAACGACAACGAGTCGCCGCGCGTCGTCGAAGCGCCGCCGGAGCCCGCGCCGACGCGCACCGGTCGCTGGTGGCTCGCACGCGACGGCCAACCGAGCGGGCCCTACGACGAGAGCGCGCTGCGCTTCTTCGTCGAGCGCGGCGCGCTGCGCGCCGAATCTCTGGTCTGGGCCCGGGGCATGGCGCAGTGGGCGCCGGCGAGCCGCGTCCCCGAGCTGCAAGAGCTCTTGCTCGCGAACGCGAGCGAGCTCCCGCCGCCGCTGCCTCCTCTCGCGTGAGCGCAGCGGACCGCGGCGGCGAACGCCGCAACGCCTACGACGAGCCCGGGGTCGCCGCGCGTTACGCCGCGGATCGCTTCGCGATCGGCAGCGGGCCGCGCACGCATGCGCGCGAGAGCGCGCGCCTGCGCCGTCTGCTCTCCGGCCTCGCGACGCCGCGGCGCGTGCTCGATCTGCCGTGCGGAGCAGGGCGCTTCGCGCAGCTCTTCCCCGGCGCAACCGTGGTGCGGTCCGACCTCTCCATCGAGATGCTCCGCGAAGCGCGGCGCGCGAGCGGAGCGGCTCCGTTTGCGCTCGCTCGCGCGGAAGCGCTGCCCTTCGCGGCGCAGAGCTTCGATCTCGTCTTCTGCATTCGCCTGCTGCACCACCTC
>JAEUHW010000292.1 GCA_016793245.1 Planctomycetota bacterium | reverse complement strand
GCCCAGCGTCGCCCGCGTCACCTTCCTCGCCCTCGGTACCCTCGTGCTCGGTTTCAGCGCCTGCACGGTCACCGAGAACACTACCGGGCCGGGCGGCTCCGGAACCCCGCCAGGCGCGCCGCAGGACTTGGTGATCGAGGAGTTCGGCCAGACGGCGGCCGGCGAGAAGGTGCAGCGCTACACGCTCTCGAACAGCGCCGGGATGAAGGCGCGCCTCATCACCTACGGCGCCACCTTGACCGAGCTCTGGGTGCCGGACCGCACCGGCAAGCTCGCCGACGTCGTGCTCGGCTTCGACGACGTCGCCGGCTACGAGTCGGATCGCAACCAGTTCTTCGGCTGCACCGTGGGCCGCGTCGCCAATCGCATCGCCGAGGCGCGCTTCCAGCTCGACGGCAAGGACTACACCCTCGCGGCGAACAACGCGCCGCACCATCTCCACGGCGGCCCCGGCGGGTTCCACACGAAGATCTGGACGGCGCGCGAGATCCGCACCGCCGATGGCGTGAGTGTCGAGTTCCATCGCGTGAGCCCGGCGGGCGAGGAAGGCTATCCCGGCCAGGTCGAGGCTTGGGTCACCTACGCGCTGACGCAGGAGAACGAGCTGCGCATCGACTATCGCGCGACCTGCGATGCGGCGACGCCGGTCAATCTCACGCATCACTCCTACTTCAATCTCGCGGGCGCCGGCGCGCCTACGGTGCTCGATCACGTGCTGCAGGTCGCCGCTTCGCGCTACACCAAGGGCGACGCGACCCTGATCCCGACCGGCGAGCTCGCGAGCGTCGCGGAGACGCCCTTCGACTTCCGCACGGCGACCGCGATCGGCGCGCGCCTGCCGGCGCTCGAAGGCTCGCCCGAGGGCGGCTACGACTTGAACTACGTGATCGACCGCGAGTCCGAGGGCCTCGTCGCCGCGTGCCGCTTGACCGAGCCCGCGAGCGGTCGCGTGCTCGAGATCTGGACCACGGAGCCCGGGCTCCAGTTCTACAGCGGGAACTTCCTGAAGGGGCAAGCGGGCAAGGGGGGCAAGACCTACGCGCATCGCAGCGCCTGCTGCCTGGAGACGCAGCACTTCCCGAACAGCCCCAACACGCCGAGCTTCCCCTCGATCACGCTGCGGCCCGGCGAGACCTACACGCACACGATCGTGCATCGCTTCCGCGTCGATCGCTGAGCGCCCGAGGGAGGATGGCGCGCGGCGCGGGATCGGCTAGGGTGGGCGGGCCCCCGCGAGGAATGCGCATTCCTGCAGGGGCCTCCGGCGGCCCGCACCGGAGTCTCCTCCCGTCCTCGAGGTCCCTCCCGTGACTCACACCTCCCGCGCGCTCCTTCCGGCTCTCGCGCTGGCTCTCCTGGGCTCAACCGCCTACGCCCAGAACGTCTACCCGCTCGCCTACCCGCAGGCGACGACCACCGAGAGCTCCGGCAACATCCTGCCCTTCGGCATCCTCAACGCGAACACGAACTTCGACGAGTCGCGCTATCAGATCCTGATCCCCGCGACGCACCTGCCGACGACGCCCGCTGCGATCGTCGGCCTCGAGGTGAACTCGCAGGTCTGGACCGGCACGCTGATCTACGCGAACTACGAGATCACGCTCTCGAACACGACGGCCACGGGGCTGAGCTCCGCGCTCGACACGAACCTGCCCGCGCCGACGCCGGTGCTCGCCCTCCAAGGCACGGGCATCGCGTTCACTTCGCGCCAATGGGCGCCGGTGCCGTTCCAGACGCCGTTCCTGCACAACGGCACCGGCGCGCTCGTGATCGACCTGAAGAAGCGCATCGATCGCAGCCTGCTCGCGAGCGTGCCCGGCGTGGTCACGATGGAGACGACCGGCAGCCCGGCGCGCAACGATTTGCCGATCGGCTATGGCGCGGCTGGTCCAGGTGCCTTCAACGCGACGACGGCGAGCTTCGGCTACTCGAGCTTCTTGAAGGTCCGCCTGCTCGTGCAGGACGTCCCGACCGTCGATCTCCTCAGCAACGTCTTCACGTCGAACAACACCTCCGGCGTGTTCCGCATCGGCGGCAGCGCCACGGTGAACCTGCACTCCGTGAGCGGCTCGCCCTACCTCGTCTTCGCCGAGAGCGCGTTCATCGCACCAGCGGCTCTCCCGCCCATCCAAGGGGCGCTCGTCGTGCTGCCGCTCACGATCCTCTTCAGCGGAACGACCGGGGCCGGTGACCTCGCGAGCTTCTCGGCGGGGATCCCGAACCTCTCGATCTTGGTCGGCGGTCGCGTGACCTTCCAAGGCGTCGCGGTGCAGAACGGGGTTCCGTTCTTCACCAACGGGTGCGACGCGATCATCAACAGCTGAGCTGGGCGCACGAGCTCCGCTTTCGAGCAGCGCGCGACCGCGGAGCCTCTCCGCGGTCGCGCGCGCTCGTTCGCTCAGAGCTCGATCACGTCGCCCGCGCGCGCGATGCGCGCGCCAGCCATCTGCACGCGCCGCGCCTCCGCGCTCTCGGGATCGAGCGCGGGGTTCGTGTGATTGAGATGCACGAACCAGAGCTCCGGCCGCGACGTCGCCGGCAGCGCTTCCCAGCGCGCGAGCGTGGCGGCCATGCGCGGATGCGGGACCTGGCTCATGTCGCGATGCTCGAGCTCGCCGTCCTGCCAGAAGGTCCCGTCGAGCAGCAGCACCTCGCACGCGAGCAGCCGCTGCCAGAGCGCCTCGTCGATCGCATCGACGTCGGGGAGATAGATCGCGCGGCGCTTCGGGCCGTGGATGAGGAAGCCGACGGTGTCGCTGTACTCGTCGCGGTGCGGCACGGCGAAGGCCTCGACGCGGAGCCGCTCGCTGAGCACCGTGGCGGCGTCGAGCGGCAAGCGCTCCGCGCGCGCATGCTGGGCTCGCAGCAGCAGCTCCCACGGTCCCGACTGCGCGAGGAAGCGCTGCATCCGCTCGGTCGCGAAGAGCGGCACTTCGTTCGCGGCCAGCGATTCACGGCCGAGGAACGCGAGCCCGAGATAGTGCCCGGCATGCGCATGCGTGAGCAGGATGCCGTCGACGGGGCGCGCGCCCGCGTGCAGATGGGGGAGCAACGCGGGATGGTCGAGCTGCGTGCGGAGATCCGGCGTCGCGTCGAGGAGATAGGTGCGCTGCGCGCGTGCATCGACGAGCGCCGCGCCGGCGACGAGCACGCGCTCGCCGCGCGCGCGCAAGCGCTCGCAGCAGGCGCGCCGACAGGCGAGCTGTGGCGCGCCGGCGTCTTGCGCGGTGCCGAGGATCAGGAGGGCCACGCCGTCCGCGGGGATCGCCGTGGCAAGTTCACCTTCTGCGGTCGGCGCTCCGCTCGGCTCGTGCCAGCGTTCGCTGCAGCTCGGAAGCAGCGCGAAGGTGAGCGCGAGAGCTGCGCCGCGCGCGGAGCTCCTGCTCAACGCGGCGCGAGCTCCAGCTCGACGCGCGGTGCGGGGTCCTGCGCGAGGTCGAGCGTGAGCGCGCGCTCGGCATAGCCCTCCGCGCGCAGCACGAGCTCGACCGACTCCGCGGGCAGGTCCTCGAGCAGCACGCCGAGCGGTGTGGCGCGCGTGCGCAGGCGCCGTTCGCCCTTCGCGCTGCGCTGCCAGACCGCGAGCGAGAGGATCGCCTGTCCCTTCTCGTCGCGCGCCTGGACCTCGACGCGCGCGGCGGGCGTCGCGTTCAGCGTGAGCGTTGCACCTGCGGCGCCGACGAGGACTTCGCGCTCCGGCAGGAGCCAACCGCGGAAGCGCGAGCGCAGGAGATAGCGCCCGGGCGGAACCGCGCGGAAGGTGAAGGCACCATCGCGCAGCGCGGTGCGCCATTCGCGGCTCGCGTCGTCCTGCGAGCGCAGCACCAAGCGTGCGCCGCGGAGCGTTCCGAAGGCGCCCGACTTGGTGTCGAGCAGGCCCGATTGGGCGTCCAGCAGGCAGAGCGTTCCGTCGACCGTGGTGCCGCGGAGCGTCCAGTCGACGGCGGGCACGTCGCGCGAGGCGTCGAGCGCGAGCTCGCTCAAGTCCGCCGACCAGGCTTCGTCGGGCGAGGCGACGCGCACGCGGTAGCGCGAGGAGGGCGCGAGCTCGACGCGGAATGCGCCGTCGTCGCCGCACGTCGCCTGCGCGCTCGGTGCGAAGCGCAGCGCGCCGTCGGTCCCGATCTCGTAGAAGCGCAGCGCGTGCTTCGCGAGCGAGCGACCGCGCTCGTCGCGCAGAACACCGACGAGTACGCGCGCGTTCTCGCCGCCGAAGTCCTCGCGCCGCACGTGCGCGGCGCCGAGCTCGGCGAGGCGGGCCATCCGCGGCGCTTCGCGCTCGTCGAGGACGGCGATCTGGTAGCTGCCGCGGCCGAGACCGCCCAGGCGGTAGTAGCCGCGCGCGTTGGTGCGCGCTTCGCCGCGGAAGCAGCACGCGAAGCCGTGGATGCGGAGCTTCACCCCCGCGAGCGGCTCGCCGAGGGCATCGCTCACGAAGCCGTGCAGTACGCTCTCTTCCTCGAGGTGGATCTCGAGCGGCGCGCTGGTGCCATTGGCGGTGAGCGGCACCGGCGGGATCCAGCGGCTCGCGAAGCCCTCGGCTTCGACCCACAGCGACTCGTAGCCGCTCTCGCGGTTCTGGCACTCGAAGCCGCCGTCGCGTTCGGTGCGCAATTCGCCGTAGGTATCGGAGGCGGTCCACCACCACGGGCGACCCGGGTGCGCCAAGCGCACGCGCGCACCGGCGAGCGGCTGACCGTCGCGCGCGGCGATCACGCGTCCGCGCACGGAGGCGCCGGGCTCGAGCGCGATCTCGAGCGCCTCGGGAGCGCCGCCGCGCGGCACTTGGAACTCGTCGCTCACGCGCGTCACGTGCTCGGGGCTCGCGACGCCGAGGCGATAGCGGCCCGGGCTCAGCTTCTCGACTTCGAAGCGCCCGTCGGGCGCGGTGAAGAAGAAGAGCGACTCGCGGACGAGCCGCGCTTCGCGCTCGCCGTTCTCGACCACGCGCCAGAGGGTGAGATCGAAGCGCTCGAGCAAGCGGCCTTCGGCATCGCGCACGAAGCCCTCGACGCGGCCGAGCTCACCTTCGCTCGCCTCGCGCGGCTCGGGCCCCTCGATGTCGGCCAGGCTCTCGCTCGGCGGCTCGCCGAGCGCGCTCATCGGCGCTTCGACGCGGAGCGGCGGACCTTGGCGCGCGAGCAGCACCATGTCGGCGTCGTGCAGCTCGAGCTCGACGCCGTTGTGCTGCACGCGCGCGGAGCCGCGCACGACCTGGATCTCGAGGATCGGGCCTTCGACCGGCTGCGCGCCGAAGTACGCGCGGGCGAGCTCGTACGCGCCGGACATCCAGTCCGCGGCGCCGCCGCGCGCATCGTAGACCTGCGTCGCGACCTTGGAGTCGGTGTCGACCTCGAGCGAGGTCTGCGCGCTGTCGAAGGCCACGTTGCGATAGAGCTCCGGCGCCGTTCGCGCCGCATCCGCGAACCACGGATCCAGCGTCGAGAGCGCGCGCTCGTGCGCGCCCGTCTCGATCAGCTTCTGCTCGCCGCTGAGCACCGTGCGCCGGCGCGGATCGAAGCTCCGCGCATCGCGGTACTCGACGAGGCCGAACCAGCGCGCGTTCTCGCGAGTGTCGAGGCGCGCGATCTCGGGCTCGGCGGCGCCTTCGCCGAGGGAACGCTGCACGAGCACCCAGGCCAGCCCGCCGAGCAGCAGCGCGCTCGCGGCGATCGCCGCGCCGCGCGCGAGCGGCGAGGCGAGGGCGCGCCGCCAGAGCGGGGTCAGCCGCGGCCGACCGATCGGCAGCGCGGTGCAGATGCGGCGGGCGAGATCGGGATCGGGCGCCGCGGCGCGCAGCTCGCGCTCGAGCGCGCCGACCCAGCGCAGTTCGTCGGCGAGCTCGCGCTCGCTCTCGTCCGCGGGCTCCGCTCCGGAGGCGGCGGCGCGCTCCAAGTGCGCGCGCACGCGTTCCTCGGCGCCGCGCTCGCCGGCGAGCAGGTCGGCGCGCAACGCGGCGCGCGGATCGCTGGGGCGGCGGCGCTTCATGCTCCACCTCGCGCGCGGCCTTCGAGGGCCTTCTTCAACATCTTGTTGCCGCGCAGGAGCCACGAGCGCACGGTCGCCGCGGGCGCGGAGAGGCGCTGGCCGATCTCGGCGGAGTTCAGGCCCTCGTAATAGCGGAGGACGATGGGGACGCGATAGAGCGCGGGGACCTCGCCCAGCGCGCGCAGCAACCGACCGGCGTCGTCGGCGCGCGTCGCCTCGCGGTCGGCGGTCTCCTCCTCGGCGCTCGCCTCGGCCACCGGCTGGCGTCGCTCGTGCGAGCGCTCGAGGGCGCGGCGCTCCCGCGCGAGCGAGCGGCGCGAGCGCGCGGCGAGGCGGTCGGCCATGCCGAAGATCCAGCCCGCGAAGCGCTCGCCGTCGCGGAGGCGCAGGAGGTCGCGGTAGGCGACGAAGAAGGTCTCCTGCACCACGTCCTCGGCCGTCGAGCGCTGCGCCGTTCGCGAGAGCGTGTAGACGAAGAGCGAGGCGTGGTAGCGCCGGACCAGCTCCTCGAAGGCGCGCCGCTCGCCTTCGCGGGCGCGCTCGACCAGCTCCAGGTCGCTCGCCGTGGCGTCCGAAGCGGCGGCCCCGAAGCCGTGCCCCTTCTCGTCGCCCATCTCGGGGGCGGGGCGAGCGGGTGCGCTCGGAGCGCTGCGGGGCGACTCGGGGTCCATGCGGCGGAGGGAAAGCATCGCGGCCCTGCGTTCCCGGGTCGGCGCCGGGCGTTGCAGTCCGGTTGCGCCGACCCGGCGTTCGACGCCGGGCGGGGGCGGAGAGCGTAGCTCGCTTCGAGCCGCCCGTCAGGGGGGGAACCGCGGGGAGTCGTCTCGACCCGGCCCCTCGTTCTCGTCGATCATCCGCAGCGGGGCGCCCGTTTCGCGGCGCGGTGCGGCGCGACATGGCGGAAGGGCCTGGCGAACTCGAGGAGCACGTGGTGTTCGGCGGAGCGGGGCTGGCCTCGCTCTTCGGGGCTGGCGCTCTGCACGCGTGGCACGTCGCGGGGGCGGAAGCTCCGCGCCACGTGGCCGGGGTCTCCCTGGGGGCCTTGCACGCGGCGGCCCTCGCGCGCTGGGCCGAGCTGCCCCCGGGGGAACGCGAGCGCTTCCTCCGCCGCTACTTCGGCTTCTGGCTGGAGGCGCCGGCCGACGCGATCCTGAGCGGACTGCCGCGGCGGCACGATCTCGGCTTGGCGCAGCGCGATCCGACCGAGCTCGACGAGGTCTCCGCGCATCGCGAGAGCTGGACGGTCCTGCTGAACCGCGTGCTCACGCTGCGCCTCGCGATCGGCTCGATCCTCGACACGAGCTACCACGTGCTGCGCCTCCGCCGACTCGTGCTGCAGCGCGGGCGCTTCCTGCAGATCTATCCGCCGTTCGTCTGGTCGATCTTCCGCATCCTCTGCCAGGTGCCGGGGCTCGCGCTCTCTGCCCTGATGATCCCGCCGCGGCGCTCGATCGCGCCGCCGTTCTCGCGCGAGCGCTTCTCGCTGCAGCTCGGCTCGCGGCGCTTGGGTCACGTGGTGCGCGCGGCGACGCACGAAGCGGGCACTTGGCTACTCGCGGCGGCGGCGCTCCTGCTCACGCCGTTCCTGCTCCTGCTCTTCTTGGCGCTCGAGCTGCCGCTGCTCTGCGCCGTGATGGGCTTCGCCGGTCGCCGCATCCAACGCGACTCCTGGCGCGCGCGGCGCTATGTGTCCGCCGGGCTGGGCGCCGTGCTCTACGTCTTCGGCGCGACCTTGCTCGGCGTCGTCGTCGTGCCGCTGCTGCCGTTCACGATGGGCTTGCGCTGGATGCTGCGGCGGCTCATCTACACCGAGACTCCCCGCGGCAAGGGCAGCGCCGGAGAAGCGAGCGAGCGCTTGCTCGACTTCCTCCTGCTGCGCATCCAGAGCACGAGCTCGCTGCGCGAGAGCGTCGTGCATCCGCACGCGCTCGCCGAGGTGCTGGAGGAGCTCTTCGGCGGCGATGTCGTTCCCGCTTCGGGCGACGCGAGCGGCGGCGCGCGCACGCGCTTGCATCTCATCGCCGCCGATCTCGAGCGGGCGCGCGTCGAGATCCTGCCCGAGGAGGAGCTGCTCGTGCCGCGCTTGCTCGCGGCGATCTCGCGTCCGCCGTGGCTGCCGGCGGTGAAGCTGCGCGGCGGGCGCTTCGTCGACGCCGGACACGTCGAGGCGACGCCGACCGATCTCCTGCTGCGCGCGCTGCGCGCGGAGCGCGGACCGCGGCGGCGCGGGCGCGTCTTCGCTTACTACGGCGAGCCGCTGCGCGACGGCTGGGAAGGCGGGCGCGCGCGCGGCGGCTTGCCCTCCGCGGCGCAGGTGTTCGTGCACACGCGTCCGCTGCGGCGACGGAAGGACCTCCTGCTCGACCTCTGCCTCACCGAGCAGGCGAACGAGCTGATCGAGCGCACCTATCCCGCGGGAGAGGAACCCCAGGGCGCACAGCGCTTGCTCGAGATCGAGGTGCGTGCGCTCTTCCCGAAGAGCGCGCAGCGCCTGCGCTGGCGGAAGCTCGTCGCCGGGCGCTCGCGCCGCGACGTCGCCGCGCGTCTCGCCGAAGGCTGCCGCGCGACGCTGCAGGAGCGCTACGCGGAGAAGCTGCGCGCGCTGGCGCCGGAGGGCGAACGCAGCTTGCCGTGTCGCGTGCTGCGCGAGGCCCTCGGCAATCGCCGAGCGTTCGAGGAGATCTGCGAGGGCTGCAGCGCGCAGCTCGACATCGCGCGCGAGCCGAAGATCGATCCGCGGCCGATGGCGCTCACCTCGCTCGGAGATCGGCGGCTCGAAGACGCGTTGCCGCGCGCGACGCCGGAGAGCGCCGCGAAGCTCGTGCGGCCGCTCACCGCGCTCGTCCTCTCCGGCGGCGTCTTCCGCGGCGTGTATCAGGTCGGCGTGCTCGGCGCGCTGTGGGGGCGCGGGCTCGTTCCGCGCGTCGTCGCAGGTTCGTCCGTCGGCGCGATCTCGGCGCTCGTCGCGAAGGGCGTCTTCGAGCAGATGGCGGCGGCGGGCTCGCGTGACGGGGCTCCGGGGCTCGCTCTGCTGCACACGCTCGCCGGCGTCTATCTCGAAGTCGAGGAGCGCGTCGTGCCGGAGCGCTTCGCGGAGGGCTTCCAGAGCTTCTATCGCCGCGCGCGCGAAGTCGGCGCGTCGCTGCACGACGTCGACCAAGCGCTGCGCCGCTACGGCGAGAAGAGCTTCGCCGTCACCGAGCGCATGCGCTCGCGCTTGCGACAAGCGGCCGACATGGTGCTCGGCGTGACGCCCGCGCGCTTCGATCGCTTGGTCGAGCTCGCGCGCTCTTCGCATCGCCGCCGCGGGGAAGACCTGCCGTGGCTCGAGCTCGTCGAGCGCGGGCTCGAGCTCTACGGCTTCGATCGCGAGCTGCTCGGCGCGGAGAAGCTCGAAGGGCATCTGCGGGGCAACCTCACGACCGAGCTCCTGCGGCGCAGCGAGGTGCTCTTCCTCGCGACGGCCACGCGGCTCGCGACGGGCGAGGAGCTGCATCTCGTGCCGACGCCGGATTGGGACCTCGAGCACTACGTGCAGGCGGCGATGATCTCGGCTGCCTATCCGGGGGCGTTCCGCGTGCGCCGCGGCACCGAGCTCTTCCCGCACGCGAACGGCTACGACGACACCTACACCGATGGCGGGATCCTGAACAACCTGCCCGTGCTCGGCGCGCTCGACGCCCTGCGCGCGAGCCGCGGCCCCGCGCGCGTCGCGGCGGCCGACGAGCTCCCCGAGCTCGTGCTCGTGCCGACCTTCGAGGTCCCGCGGCATTGGTCCGATGTCCGGAAGCGCAGCTCGCGCTGGCCGCTGCTCGCCGACTGGCGCGCGCAAGGGCGGCTCGCGAACAACCGCAAGGTGCGGAAGCTCGTGCGTCATCAGGAGCGCTTGCGCACGCTGCTCCGCGAAGCGCGCCGGAAGAACGTTCCCCTCGACGCGCCCTACGCGCGCATCCTGCCGGTCTATCCCTCCCGGCTCCGCGTCGGGGCGTTCGAGTTCTGCTTCGAGCTCGGCTTCGACGAGCGGAAGCAGGTGGAGACCATCGCGCACGGCTGCCACAGCACCGTGCGTCAGATCGCGCGCTTCGCCGACGAGCTCGCGAGCGGCTATCACCGCCTGGAGGCCGACGCCGAGGGCGGAACCACGATCGAGGAGCACTACGCCGCGCTGCCGCCTCCACTCGCCGAGCGGCGCGAGTTCCCGTGTCATCACGATCCGCGACAGACCTGTCCGTTCCATCCGCTGCGCGCGCGCGCGGAGAGCCCGACCGCGCTCGATGCGCGCGCGCTGCGCGAGATCTACGAGCGCTGCGCGCGCGACGTCGTGCGCGAGGAGCCGCGCGTCGCCGTGCTGCTGCTGCGCGGCCGCGGCTCCTCCGCCGAGCTCCTCCTCGTGCGACCCGAGCGCGGTCCGCTCGCGGGCGAAGCGTGGTGGACGGTGCCGCACGCGCCGCAAGATGACATCGAGAGCGCCGAGGCCACCGCGCGCGATACGGCGCTCGCGCTGCTCGAGCGCGGCGCGGAGCAGCTCTCGACCTCCGAGCGGCTCGCCGGCGTGATGGGCTCCTCCGAGAGCTACGAGGAGCTCTATCGCTTCGATGTACGCCTCTGGCGTCTGCCGGCGAACGCCGCCGTTGGCGCCGGCATCGAAGCGCGTTGGATGCGCCCGAGCGACGTGCTGGAGGGGCAGCGCGATCCGCGCGATCCGCGCTTCCTGCGCCTGCGTCCTCACGTCTTCGCGCTCGTGCGTACGGCCCGCGAGGCCGCGCTCCTCTCTCCGGGCATCATCGAGACCTGAACCCCTCGTGACCAACAGCCATTGGCTCGCATTGCTGATCCTGGTCCTCGCGCTCATCGCTGCGTGGGCGACCACGCACTACGGCCGCAAGGCCGGCCAGCCCGAAAAGAAGCTCCGCCGGCTGCGCTGGGGCTTCGTGATCGGCGGGATCGCGTTCGCGGCGTTCGCCTATTGGGCCGACTCCGGACTGCGCCGCACGACGCTCTACGAAGCGCTGATCGACGGCACCGACGAGAAGACCGGACGCGCGACGCGCAGCGGGCGCTTCGCGATCGAGCACGCGAACGTCGAGCACACGCTGCTCGTCGAGCCGAAGCCGCATTGGACCGAGCAGGCGGCGGCGCCGATCACGCTGGGACTCCGCCTCACCGGGCCCGGTGGAGTGATTCTCGTCGAGGAGCGCGCGAGCTTCGGTCTCCGCACCGAAGCGGGACGCGGCTCGACGGCCTTGGCCAGGCGCGATGTGTGGGAGAGCCAGTCCTTCCGCTTCACGCCGCGTTCGCTCGGGCCCTGCGAGCTCGCGATCTCCATCGAGAACGCGGGGCTGCACGTGATCCACGTGCGCGTCGAGGATCCCGAGAAGACGGACGGCGTGCGCGCGCCGGGTTATTGACGCGCGCGACGCCCGCTCGCGCTCACTCGCCGTACACCGTGATGGTGTAGGACGAGAAGAGGAAGAGCACCGAGAACGAGTCGTGGTCGACGTGCGTGATCTTCGTGATCCCGCCCTGCTTCGCGGCCGTTTCGATGCTGGCGTCGCCCATCGCGATCAGGCCGAGCGCGTTCATCGCCTTCGACGTCCCGGTCTTCGTGCCGCGCGGGCCTTCGTTCGCGAGGACCGGGGCCTTCACCTGCGTGAAGAGGAGGCCGTTGCCGACGGGCGAGCTGACGATGGCGCAGCCGGAGAGAGGGAGGAGGGCGAGCGCGGCGAGAGCGAGGGACTTCGACATGGCAGAACCTCCTGGGTGAGAACGGAGAGGTGGTTTCAGAGAACGCGGCGGATCTTAGGAGTGCGACCGAGGTCGTCAAACGCGGCGGCGAGCACGCAGGTGCTTCCGCCGCGCGCTCGGGCTACGATGCGCCGCGTCTCGCCGCACGCGCTGCGCGCGTCGCGTTTCTCCCGCGTTCTCCTCCACCAGAGCCCGAGCCCCGCCGTGACCGACTCCTCGCTCTCTCGTCGCGATTTCGCCCGCACCGGTATCGCCACCGCCGCCGGAGCGCTCGCCGCCTCCTGGGTTCCCGCCGCGGCGCGGGCGAGCGCGCCGAGCTCGCGCTACGCCGAGATCCGCGTGGGCTTGATCGGCTGCGGTGGGCGCGGTACGGGCGCCGCGGCGAACGCGCTGCGCGCCGCGGAGGGGATCAAGCTCGTCGCGATCGGCGATGTCTTCCGCAAGAAGGCGGTGAGCGCGCTGGAGGCGCTGCGCGCCGACGGCCTCGCCGAGCTCGTCGACTGCCCCGAGGATTCGATCTACGACGGCCTCGACGCCTACAAGAAGGTGATCGAGCATCCGAAGGTCGACGTCGTGCTGCACGCGGCACCTCCAGGCATGCGACCGCTGCACCTCGCCGCGAACGTGGCCGCCGGCAAGCACGCGTTCATCGAGAAGCCCTGCTGCGTCGATCCGGTGGGCTATCGCTCGGTGCAGGCCTCGGCGAAGGTCGCGCGCGAGAAGGGGCTCTCGATCGTCACCGGCACGATCTTCCGCCGCTCGAACAACTACGTGGACGGCATCCGCGCGATCCACGAAGGGGCGCTCGGAGATCTGCTCTTCGCGCAGGCGCGCTACTGCTCGGGCGGCATCTGGTACCGCGATCGCGAGGCCGGGCAGAGCGACGTCGAGTACCAGATGAACAACTGGTACCACTTCACCTGGCTCTCCGGCGACCAGATCGTCGAGCAGGCGGTGCACAACATCGACTGCATCAACTGGGTCATGGGCGGCGCACCGAAGCGCGCCTACGGCTCGGGCGGCCAGCGCGTGCGGCCGAAGGACTCCGAGATCTACGACCACACGGCGATCGACTACGAGTATCCGAACGGCGCCACCTGCTCCTTCTTCTGCAATCAGCAGCCCGGGAAGGGCATGGTGTGGAACCGCATCGTCGGCACGAAGGGCGAGGCCTGGATCCATCCCTTCGGCAAGACGACGCTGACCACGCACGGCGGCGAGACGATCCTGCAATCGAAGTACAAGGGCGACGCCTACGTGCAGGAGCACACCGATCTCTTCGCGGCGCTGCGCGCCGGGAAGCAGCTCCTGGAGCTCGACGAGCTCAACGACTCGACCCTCACCGCGGTGATCGGACGCCTCGCCGCCTACACCGGCGAAGAGGTGAGCTTCGAGTGGGCGGCGAAGGAGTCGCAGCTCGACACCTACCCGCAGCAGATGGAGCTGA